>JAZRNI010000204.1:0-5772 GCA_045648105.1 Eubacteriales bacterium
TGGCCTCCGACTTTTATTTCTCCCTGTCCTTGATTATGCTTTCTAAAGCTTCTATAATTTTTTCGCAGTGCGTACTGTGCGAGCCCTTAAAAAGCAGAGTTTCGCCTTTAAGCGAGTTTTCGTAAATTGCCTCTGCTGTGAGTCTTGGGTCGGATAGATTAGTATTTACGTGTATATTCTTGCGCATCATACCTGCCATAATAGCTCCGTCGGCAATATCGTACGCATATTTTCCAAATGCGTAAATATATCTGAAGCCCAGCTCATATGCTCTTTTGCCGATGAGCCTATGCTTTTCTTCGCTAAAGACTCCAAGCTCGAGCATATCGCCGAGAACGCAGGAGCAGGGGCTGTGCTTTGATGCTCTTTGCAGCTCGTAAATTGCGGCATCGGGTGATGAGCTGTAGGTGTCGTCTATAATATTATAATCATAAAGACTGTAGCTATGGCGTCTGAAGATTCCCTCGCTGAGCTTTGATATTCCGCTGATGAGGCGTTCTCTTGGCAAGGAAAGCAACTCGCAGACCGCAACTGAAAATGCAAGCGCCTCCATATAAGCGCGTCCGGTCAATAAAGCCTTCAGAGAATTTATGCACGAGTCTTTTGTAAATACGTCGAAAAACGAGCTGCCGTCATTTTCACCAAGGAGAGATAAATATATTTCTGCCTCGGGATTTTCGGTCGATACTGTAATTTTTTCACTGATATTATCAAATAAAGGTTCATCGTGCGCCACTATAAGACGTACATTTTTATCATAATAAATTTCAAGCTTCGCGCGCGCTATTTCCTCTCGGCTTCCAAGATTTCCGATATGTGCATCCTTTATATTGGTAATAATTGCGACGTCAGGTCTTATTGCCTCAGCAAGCATTTTGATTTCTCCGCGGTGATTCATACCCATCTCGACTATCAGTATTTCGGTGTCCGCGGGCGCCGAAAGCACAGTCAGAGCAAGCCCGATTTGGTTATTATAATTTTTCTCGGTTTTATGTGCCTTATAGCCCTCGCTCAGTATCACAAAGAGCATATCCTTTAAGGTCGTTTTGCCAACACTGCCTGTTACGGCGACGGTTTTAACGAGATTTTTCAGCTTGCTTTTGTAGTACTGCGCTAGCAATAAAAGGGCATCAGCACCGTCCTTAACTCTGATATCCGCGTTGTCTCTTGCTACTACGTACGCACCCATGCTTCTCGCCCGGTGTGTGTATTTTTCGCCGCTTTCCTCGATTCCCGAAAGAGCAACGAAAAGGTCTCCGCGCAAAAGCTCCCTTGTATCTGTGGATATATATTCAATTAGAGTCCTAGTATCCTCCGAATGATTATTTAAGGCTCCCGCAATTTCTTTAAGCGTCAGCGGATGTGATAGCCTTATTCTCATCATTTTGACCTAACCTTTCAAGTTCTTTAGTGATTATTTCACGTTCGTCAAAGCGGTGCTTGCCGTTCTTATCTATATTATATCTTTCGTGTCCCTTTCCTATTACTGCAACGATGTCGTTTTTTGATGCGATGTTTATCGCGTATATTATTGCCTCTTTTCGACTGCTTATAACTCTTACCCTTGAGCGGTCGCTGATTCCCGCAAGTATATCCTTGAAAATTTGCGTTTTCATCTCGCTGCGTGAGTTATCTGAGCTTATTATAATTAAGTCGGCGTATTTTTCTGCTCCCGCCGCCATGAGCGCGCGCTTTTTACGGTCTCTTTCGCCTCCGCATCCAAACAGAGCGATTAACTTCTGCCCTGATAATAGTTGGCTTTTTAAAAAATATAGCTCATTTTCGATTGCTACGGGAGTGTGTGCATAATCTATTATTACTTTTGGATGATTTGATATAAGCTCGTTTCTTCCCTCGATTAAGTCAATAGAAAAGAGAGCGCTTTTTATCTTTTTTTCGTCTATGCCGAGTATTAGCGCACATTTGATTGCCATAAGTGAGTTATATACGTTGGATATACCGCCAAGCCTTAGCTCTGTTTTAAAAATTCGTCCCCTTTCGCGGTAGATAAATTCACTTCTGTTAAGCTCTGTAAGCCTTATATCCTTTGCCATTGATTCGGCAGATCCGTGGATTGATACTGAGTATTTTTCGCCCTTGAAGCTTTGATACGCCATTTTAGAGTATTCGTCGTCCATATTGAAAAGACCGACCCTTGAATTTTCAAAAAGTTTTTTCTTGCAGGCAAAATACTCATTCATATCCTTGTGAAAATCACTGTGTTCACTTGACATATTGGTAAAAATGCCAATATCAAAGCATATCGGAGCGGTTTTTTCAAAAAAGAGCGCGTGGCTCGATACCTCCATAACGATATACTCGCATCCCGCATCCTGCATAGCCCTTATTGACTTATAAAGCAAGGGTGGGTCGGGGGTGGTCATTGAGTAAAAGCTATCGCTTATTTCGTTTCCGTTAATCCTTATTTTACCCGTGCCGATAAAGCCTACCGACTTACCGCCTTCCTCAAGGATTCTTTCAATCATAAACGCGGTTGAGCTTTTTCCGTTGGTGCCGGTAACGCCGATAAATCTCATTTTTTTGAAATCTACATTATAATAACGCGCGTAGGCGAGAGCGCAGGCGCGCCTGGGACTTTCCACTCTGATTATACGTTCCTTTGGAAAATCAAGCCTTAGCTCCTTATCGCACACGACGGTAGCGCAGTTGCCGCTTCTCAGGGCGCGCGTCAGCTTTTCAATATCAAAGCTCAGGCTTCTTTGCGCTATGTAGAGAGAGCTTTTGTTCGTTTTGAAAATATCCGTACAGATATTATCGATGATTTGCCCGGGATTTTCGCAGTAAGACAAGGCCTCGTGCTGATAAATAAGCTCGTTTATAAGCATATATACACCTAATCCTCGTAATTTGATATTAAGGTTTGTATTTCGATAATCTCACCTTTTTTTACGACAGCGCCTACAGGCAAGGACTGCTTTGTGACAATTCCGTCGCCTGCACCGAATATTTTTAAATTCAAGCCCAAATCTATAATAATTTTACAGGCATCAGCAGCGCTGAGTCCGATAAGCGAAGGTATTTCTACAGTTGCTCCCGCTTGCTCGGTGTAGAGATAAATTTTCGTGTTTTTACTGCTAAGAGTATCGTTTTTCGATGGGGTCTGATAAAGAACGGTATCTCCGTCTCCTATTACTTCGTAGGCAGCTCCGAGCTCCTTTACGGATTTTACGGCATCGGAAAGCTTCATACCGACGTAGTCACCGACTTCAAGGCTCATATCTTCGTTTTTATTTTCGTAGCCGAGATAGGGAAGAATAGACTCGAGAAGAGCTCCTACGTAGGGAGCAGCAACCACACTGCCGTATTTCACAGCTCCCGTCGGCTCGTCAACTACGATAATCACAGAAACTCCGCCCGTATCCGATGGAGCGTAAGCGACGGTCGAGCCTATACGCAAATACGAGTTTCCGTTGGCATCAAGCACGTCAAATTTTTCAGACGTTCCCGTTTTTGCAGCAATGGGATATCCCTCAACTCTTGCGTTTTTTGCACCGCCTTCTCCGCTGACGCCTTCCTCTAAAATTTTAGAGACGAGGGCGGCTACGTCCTCTGAAATTACCTGTCTTTTCACGTCAGTCTCGTGCTCGCTTATAACGTTGCCTTCGGGGTCTATTACCTTCTGCACAAGATAGGGAGTGACAAGCTTGCCGCCGTTTGCTACGGCATTGATAGCGCAAAGCTGATTTATGATGCTTACCTTGAAGCGTTGTCCGAACGAAAGAGTGGCAGGCTCCGTGGAGCCGATATTGTCAGGGCTATGGAAGATGGTTGTTGCTTCGCCCGGAAGGTCAATACCTGTCTTTTCAAGATATCCGAAATCCTTGACGTACTGATAGAAGGTGTCGCTGCCCACCCTTTCGGCGATAGTCATCATCGTAGGGTTGCAGGACATTTGCAGTCCGTAGGCAAGCGTAAAATTGCTGCCGTGTCCTGTAACCTTATGGCATTTTATTCGCCAACCGCCGACTGTATGGTATCCGTGGCAAGAAAAACGGTCGTTTTCGCTTGCATTACCCGAGTCAAGAGCAGAGCTGACCGTTACGATTTTAAAGGTAGAGCCGGGCTCGTAGGTTTCGCTTACCGCCTTGTTTGACCACATCGTTTGAAGCAAGGATGTTTTTAGCTTTTTGTACTCCTCGCTATCCTTTTGATATCCTGATTCCAAAAGTGCTTTCATTGAAATTTCATCAAGCTCGTAAGGGGAGTTCGGGTCAAAGGGCGACGAGGTCGCCATAGCGAGAATTGCGCCTGTGTCGGTGTCCATAACTATTCCCGTTACGCGGTTTTCAACCCCTTGCTCGCGCAGAATTTTATCAAGCTGCTCCTCGAGCTTCATTTGTACGTACGTATCTATCGTCGTAACTATGCTGTTGCCGTCTACGGGCTCAACGTAGTCCGAGTAGTCGGTGAAAAGGGCGTTGCCGTTTGCATCCTTTGCGTAAAGATAATATCCGTCGTTGCCCTTAAGAGTGCTTTCGTAATAGTATTCGAGACCGTATAAGCCCTGATTATCACTGCCGCAAAAGCCGAGAACGTGCGCCCCGAGCGTTCCGTTTGGATAATAGCGGGAGCTTTGCGCCTCGAAAAATACCAGTCCGTACAGCTCGTTTTCACGAACAAAGCTGAGGCAAGACTCGTATTGCTCGCTGTCCACGGATTTTTTTACCGTTACGTCAAGCACACTTGTCGTTTTTATTTTTTTGTATAGACTGTCGTAATTGAGATTGAGGATAGCGCTGAGTCCGTTTGCGATTATCTTGGAATATTCCTTGCCTGTCTCTTTTTCGCGCCGTTTTATATCGCGGGTTGATACGAATATGCGCCATACCGTGCTTGTTGTGGCTAAAACGTTCATATTTGCATCATAGATAAGACCGCGAGATGCGCGCAGTGGGGCAGTGGTCGTTATCTGGTCGTAGACCTTGCCTTTGTAATACGCATACGAAAAATACTGCAGGTTAAATAAGTTCACAAACAGATAGGATAAAAACAAAGACAGTACCACAGAGAGAATAATAAGTCGCCTTCTGAACAGAAAGCTCTTGCTTTTAATGTTTCGCACAGCTAAAGCTCCAAAATAAAAAATATAGCGACAACCTGCTGCGGTCATCGCTATATCCTATTATTTTCGGAGCCGTTTTATGTACGGTTTATTTGCTAAATTCGTAATTTAGGGTTTCTGACTCAGTATCGAGGCTATCGATAATTTCGCTTACAGGCGCGTCGTTTTTAGAGGTGAATGCGCCAAAGGACAAGAGCAAGGCACAAACTACCATAGCAGAAAGGCAAGAGGATGCAAGTGTACGCAAGGGAAACGCGCTTCTCTCCCTGTTTTCTCTTTTTGCCGTTATTTTACCCTTCAGATAGTTGAAAAATGAAACAGCATTTTGCTCAGCCTTGCTTTTCTCGTCTCTTTTAACAATGGCGCTCTCTGATTTGAGCGACATATATTCACCGAGAGTATATTCGTTATTGTTTTTTACTACCGTAAACTTGGTCTTCATATTCTGATATAATTTCTCGTATGCGTTTGCGTATTGCATTTTTCTTTCTCCTTTTAAAGTTTTTCGGCTATGCGGAGCTTGGCGCTTCGTGAACGTGGATTTTGCTCCAGCTCTTTATTGCTTGGCAAAATTGGTTTTTTGGTAATTTCTCTGACTGTCGGCTTCTTGCCGCAGATGCAGACGGGGAAGTCCTTGGGGCAAGTGCAGCCCGAGGACAGGGAACGGTATGCTTGCTTGACTATTCTGT
>JAZRNI010000205.1:0-7090 GCA_045648105.1 Eubacteriales bacterium
CCGATACGTTATGTATCGTGAGCATAACCTCGTAATCATCGCCGCCACCGTCGTCATCATCGTCATCGCCGTCATCGCCTCCGCAGCCGACAAGGCCAAGCATGAGCGCGGTAATTAAAGCAGCTATAAAGAGCAACGATAATAATCTCAAGCCAATTTTTTTCATAATATCCTCCCTAAAGTATCGTGCGCTCACGTTGCGACAATAGGAGCGCGCGTTAATTTTAAATAATATAGTTAGCACAACCATTATACACCCCTGAAAATAAAAAGTCAACGGTTTATTCTCAAAAAGTTCAAATTTTCGTTTGAAAGCTGTTCATATGCTCACTAAAGCATATTGACAAGGAAATTCAAAACTGTTATAATAAATCAAAATGCGGCAAAACGGGCACATGTTTATTCCCGTAACGTAAATTTTCAGCTTGTGTGAGGGTAAAATGCAAACCAACGAAATGGAATTTTCCGTAAATCAAAAGCGAGAGGGTAAGCTAAGGCTCAGAATGTGGCTCCTGTTTTTACTGTATGCAGCTCTTGTTATCGGCGGCATAATCGTAGTTTTTAAAACCGTTATGATTGCTCTCGGCGCAATTATACCGTTGGCTCTTTATACGCTGGTGCTTTGCACTTGGCGATTTGTGGACGTGGAGCAAAAGTACGTAATAGAAGCGGGCAATATCACAGTATATAGCAAATTCGGCAACTCCAAGGCTAAAAAAATGCTCAGCGTAAAGCTCAAGTCCGCAAGTCTCATAGCTCCGCTGCAGCTGTCCGAGGATGCGCTGTCAAAAATCAAAAAAAGCAACGTCTACAATGCGCTTCCGCATCGCGGCTGTGACGGCGCATACGTAATAATTTACACTTTGGACGGAGTGGAAAAGGCGCTTTTGATACAGGTGATTGACGCAACCTTGAAAGGCTTGCGATATTACAATGAAAGAACTCTTACAAAATAAAAAAACCATACAAAAAATGCCGACCCCGGTTTTCTCAGGGTCGGCATTTTTATATTAAAAGTAAAATAAAGTCGCACGGGGTGGCACTAAACGCAAAAATCACAGCCTTGAATATAGCTCGTTGAGCATTTTGCAGTACTCTCTGTCTATTGAATCCAGCTGTTTTTTCGTAATCCTGTACCCCCAGTTGCCCATAGCCTTACCGGGAGTATTGAGTCTGGTATCGGCTCCGTATTTAAGCAAGTCCTGTATTGGTATTATCACCGTGTCCGCGTGGGAGCAGAGCATCGTCCGTATTATACTGTCAATGCCATCCTCAATCCTTGCTCCGTCATATCCGCAGTACTCAAAAATCCGTCGTCTTACCGATTCCTCAGTCTCGAAAAGATATGCGAGCAGAGTGTTGTTATCGTGTGTGCCCGTGTAGGCAACGCAGTTGCTTTGGTAATTGTGAGGCAGATGCGGAGAATTTCTGTCACCCATAAACGCAAACTGCAACACCCGCATACCGGGATAAGCGCTCATCTTCAATAGCTCTCTTACCTCGTCCGTTATAAGTCCAAGGTCCTCCGCTATGATAAACGTATCGCCTCGCGCCTTGTCAATAGCGTCTATAAGCTTCATGCCCGGTCCCTTTTTCATCGTGCCCGATTTTGCGCTTTTCGCGTCCCTCGGAATGGCAAAGAATGATTCAAAGGCGCGAAAATGGTCTATCCTTATTCCGTCAAACAGCTCCCTTGAAAATCCGATTCGCTCGCGCCACCACTTAAATCCGTCCCTTTCCATCGCGTCCCAATCGTAAAGAGGGTTTCCCCAGATTTGCCCGTCCTCGCTGAAAAAGTCCGGCGGTACACCTGCCACAAGGCTTGGGCGCCCGTCCTCACCAAGCATAAAAAGCTCTTTATTCATCCAAACGTCAGCGCTGTCGTAATCAACGTAGATAGGAATATCCCCGATGATTTTTATGCCTCTCCCGTTTGCATATTCCTTTATTTCCTTCCACTGTATGAAAAGCTCGTACTGAATAAACTCCCAAGCGAAAAGCTCGCCGTCGTCATAATCGCTTGTACTCCATTCGTTCCACGGCTTTCCGCCATTTTTTGACTTTATAGCCATAAATTTGCAAAAATTCTCTATCTGCGGATTGTTTTTAATAAATTTCCCGACATTACCCCGATTTGTAAGTCTTTCTGACGCCTTTTTCAGTAAATTAAAGCGCTCCTTTTTCAGCCTGTCAAATTCGCAGACGTATGGCGACGCCTCTCTTTGCTCGCTCAGCTCCTTGTCGGTAATAAGGCATTTTTCGTGCAATTTTTCAAGGCTTACGAAAAAAAGATTCAAGCCAAATGATGAGGGTGACTTATACGGTGAATTGCAGGAGTCGGTCGGGGCAAAGGGAAGCACTTGCCAATAGCCGAATCCGCAGTCGCAAAGGAAGTCTATAAAGTATTTTGCATCGTCTGAGAACGAGCCTATCGAATACTCCCCAAACAGGGACGAAACGTGCATCAGTACTCCGCTTTTTCTTTCCATATTGCTTCTCCTTTTTCTATCACGAGATTTCCCATATTAATTATACCACGTTCTTTGTGATTTTGCAACAGATTGTGACAGTAATATCCATATTTTCATAATTATTTTTCATTGACAAACATAGTAAAATGATGTATAATATTGTTGACAAAACCTCGATGTTTTTTCACCGATTAAGAGTGCGAAGGAGGGGAGTTTAAAAATGAACACGTTAAAAAGCACAGCTGATATGCTGCGTGAATTTTCGCAGGGAAAATCTCGCGATGCATACAATTTTATGGGCTGCCATAAAATGAAAAAAGGATATGTTTTCAGAGTATGGGCGCCAAACGCGCTTGAGGTGTTTTTGACGGGCAGCTTCAACGGCTGGAATACAAGCTCACACAAAATGGAAAATATAGGCTACGGAGTATATGAGCTTACAGTCAAAAATGCCCGCGTCTACGATGAATACAAGTATTACGTTCGCAAAAAGGACGGTGGATACGTGTATAAAAGCGACCCTTACGCATTTCATTCCTGTACGCGCCCCGAGACCTCATCAAAGGTTTACAATCTCGAAGGCTATAAATGGAATGATGGCGAGTACCTTGAGAAAAAAAGAAAAAAGAATTTTATAAACGAGCCCGTAAATATCTACGAAATGCACCTCGGCTCGTGGATGAAATACGATGACGGCAATCCGCTGTCATACAGGAAGCTTGCAGCCCGTCTCGTAAAATATCTTAAGCAAATGAACTACACCCACGTCGAGCTCTTGCCTGTCAGCGAATATCCCTACGACCCATCGTGGGGATACCAGGTAACCGGCTATTACGCTCCCAGCTCAAGATACGGCACGCCGAAGGATTTTATGGCGTTTGTTGATACGCTTCACCAAAACGGAATAGGCGTTATCATCGACTGGGTAGGCGCGCATTTCCCAAAGGACGAATACGGGCTTTATGAATTTGACGGAAGCTGCTTATATGAGTCTGATGACGTTTTGATGCGTGAGCATCCCGAGTGGCATACGCGCATTTTCAACTACGCGCGCTACGAGGTAAAATCCTTCCTTATATCAAATGCGGTGTATTGGCTCGATAAGTATCACGTTGACGGCATAAGGGTCGATGCCGTTGCCTCTATGCTTTACCTTGACTACGGACGTAACGGCGGCGAGTGGCACGCAAATCAGTACGGAGGCAACCACAATCTGCACGCTATAGAGCTTTTGCGTGAGCTTAACAGCGCGGCATTTGCCTTCGATAATTCCGTGCTTATGATAGCTGAGGAATCCACGGCATTCCCAATGGTAACGAAGCCCGTCTACGACGGCGGTCTCGGCTTTAATTTCAAGTGGAATATGGGTTGGATGAACGATACGCTCGATTATATGTCGACAGACCCTCTTTTCAGAAAAGGCAAGCACAATGCCTTGACCTTCTCTTTGACCTACGCATTTTCTGAGAATTACGTTCTGCCACTGTCTCACGACGAGGTCGTTCACGGCAAGCGCTCAATGATAGATAAGATGCCCGGTGATTACGGTGAAAAATTCGCGAATTTAAGGGCATATTACGGATATATGATGGCGCACCCGGGCAAAAAGCTTAGCTTTATGGGCAACGAATTTGCTCAGTTTGTCGAATGGAATTACGCAAGTGAGCTTGAATGGTTTATGCTCAAATACGAGAAGCACAAAAAGCTTTCAAAATACGTAACAGACCTCAACCGTATTTACTTTGAAAACAAAGAATTTTGGGAAAACGATTCCGACTGGCAGGGCTTTGAATGGATTTCGCACGACGATTTTTCGCAGAGCGTGATTGCCTTTGTAAGACGCAGCAAGGATGGCAGCGAAATTGTCGCAGTCTGCAATTTCTGCCCTGTAACGAGGAAAAAATACCGAATCGGCGTACCAAAGGAGGGTATTTACACGCCTATTCTTTCAAGTGACTTGAAAAAGTACGGGGGCAACGGTACAAGACTTTCACCGATTCGCACGCAAAAGACTCCTATGCACGGCTTCGAGCAGTCGATTTCGATTACTCTGCCACCGCTTTCAACGGTATACTACAAAGTAATACAAAAATAATAAGGGAGGAGACCCGTAGTGTTAAACAGAAAAAAAGGATGTATCGCAATGCTTCTTGCAGGAGGACAGGGCAGCCGTCTTATGGTGCTTACTCAAAAAACTGCTAAGCCGGCAGTTCCGTTCGGGGGTAAATACAGGATAATAGACTTTCCCTTGTCAAATTGCGTAAACTCAGGCATAGATACGGTGGGTATTCTTACCCAGTATCAGCCCTTAGAGCTTAACGACTATATTGGAAACGGACTTCCTTGGGGACTTAACCGCAACTTCGGCGGAGTGCATATTTTGCCGCCTTATGCAAAGTCTGAAAAAATGGAGTGGTATAAGGGTACGGCAAACGCGGTTTATCAGAACCTGCACTTCATAGAAGGCTACAATCCCGAAAACGTAATCATTCTCTCGGGTGACCACATCTACAAAATGGATTACTCCAAAATGCTCAAATTTCATATAGACAACGACTCGGAATGTACCATTGCGGTAAGAGATGTGCCTATCGATGAGGCAAGCCGCTTTGGCATTATGAATACAAGAGAGGATAATTCAATCTACGAATTTGAGGAAAAGCCTCAAAATCCCAAAAGCAACCACGCATCAATGGGTGTTTATATTTTCAAATGGGACGTCCTTCGCGAATATCTTATCCGCGACGAGGCAGACGAAAAATCCCAGAACGATTTTGGTAAAAATATAATTCCCGCCCTCTTGATCGGCGGCAAGCGCCTTTTTGCTTATAAGTTTGAAAGCTATTGGAAGGACGTCGGCACGGTTCATAGCCTTTGGGAGGCGAATATGGAGATTCTCGACGGAATTTTTGATATACGCGATGAAAAGCACAGAATATACGCCCGCAACTACGCAAAGCCCGCAAGCTTTATATCGAAGGAAAGCAGTATAAGAAATTCGTTCGTTGCCGAGGGCTGCACCGTAAAGGGAAAGCTGAGCCATTCAGTTATTTCCACAGGCTGCGTAATTGAGGAGGACGTGGAAATTTACGACAGCGTAATTATGCCCGACGCCGTTGTCAAAAAGGGCTCGGTAATAAAATACGCTATCGTAGGCGAGGGCGCGGTAATTAACGAAAACTCCCGCATTGGCGACGACCCTATATACTATGATTATGGCGAGTGGGGTATAAGCGTGATTGGAAAAGGTAAAAACATACCTAAAAACAGTACTGTAAAAACTAATGAAATTGTGTGAGGGCGGTGTAAGAAGTATGAAAAGAATGGCAGGAATTATATTTTCAAATATTTACGATACCGAATTTGGAGAGCTGGCATCTGACAGAGCCGTTGCTTCAATGCCCTTTGCGGGCAGATACCGCTTTATTGATTTCGTATTGTCCGGCATGGTGAATTCAAACATAACCTCGGTCGGTGTTATAACGAAATATAACTATGAATCGTTAATGAATCACCTCGGCACCTGTGAGGAATGGGACCTCAACCGCAAAAACGGCGGTCTTACCATTATTCCGCCGTTCGCATTCGGCTCAAATGGAGTATATCACGGCAAGCTAGAGGCGCTTTACAACGCATTGAAATACTTAAAGCAGCTTAATGAGGAATACGTAATTATGGCAGAGACGGTTAACGTCTGCAATATCGATTTTGAGAAGGTTTTGAAAAATCACGTAGACTCAGGCAAGGATATCACCGCTATAGCTTGTTCATTGGATAAGAGCGAGGATAATAACAAAGCAGTCTATAATCTTGACGAAAACGGCGAGCTCGTCTCAATTTCCGTTAACTGCAGCGCGCAAGAGGGAAGTATTGTTGGTATCGGTATGTACGTGATGAAGCGCGAGCTCCTTATTTCTGCGGTTGAAAGGTCCGTCGCCGACGGATTTTACCACTTCGAAAAGGATTTAGTTCAAAAATGCTTCAATACCGGCGAGCTGAGCGTAAACGTATATAGCTTTAACGGCGTGGTGCTGAGAAATAAAAACCTCTGCTCATATCTTGAAAACAATCTGAAGCTTACCGATGAAAAAATACGAGAGGGACTTTTTCTTCCCACCTCATCTGTTTACACGAAGGTTCGCGACGAGATACCCACCTATTACGGAGATAAATGCAGGGTAGTTGACTGCGTAATTGCCGACGGATGCATAATTGACGGCACAGTGGAAAGGTCAGCAATTTTCAGAAACGTAAAAATCGCGGAGGGCGCAAGAGTAATAGGCTCCGTGCTTATGCAGGGAACTACGGTCTCAAAGGATGCGTATCTCGAAAACGTTATAATCGATATGGACGTGACGGTAACGGCAGGTCAGCGCCTGATCGGCTCAAAGACTGCCCCTGTTATCATAAAGAAAGGTGAAACCGTATGAAAATACTATTTGCGGCAAGCGAACTCGCGCCTTATGCAAAATCGGGCGGACTTGGCGACGTTGCGGAGGCATTGCCCTCGGCGCTCTCAAGGGTAAAGGGTGTGGAGGTGTGTGTGTTCGTGCCGTACTATAAGCAGATAAAAGATAATAAAGACATAGAAACCGAGTTTATAACGAGCTTTGAGGTCT
>JAZRNI010000206.1:0-2729 GCA_045648105.1 Eubacteriales bacterium
TGGTCAATATCATCGAAAACAGCTACGGTAAGCCGTATATCAAGCTCGATGAGGAGCATTATCTTGGTATGAAAGAGGCAAAACGTAAAAATTACGAGCTGATTTATCATCAGGAAGAGCTTACACGTGTGCTTAATACCAATGTCAAGCCGATGATGCAGAAAATGTACTATAAGCTCCTTGCTGATTTGAAAGCAGGAGATAAATCGTCGCCTATTTATAAGCATCACGTGGACTTTGTGCAGAATAACCGCTATGCGCCCAAAATGCCGTATATCGAAAACGAACCCAATCAAATTGTCGTTGATTATATGGCGTCAATGACGGACGACTACTGTACGGAGCTTTTCGAGTACCTTTTCCCGAATACCAAATACAAAATTGAGTATCACGGATATTTTGAAGATTTAAAGTAATAAAAAAGGAACTCTATCATTAAGATTCCGGATAATTCAAGAGAAAAACACAGCAAGAAAGCCTGCGAAATTTCGCAGGCTTTTGACCTTAATACGATATATCGGATAATAAAGACAGAGCGAGGAACGTTGTGAAAACAATTCCTCGCCCGTTTGTTTTCGCTTGCACCTAATGCAAGGTGGGATAAATTAACTAATCTAATTTTTTTCTGACGTATTCTTTTGCGATTTTTTCAACCTCTCCCTCGCAAACTATACCGCTTGTCGCATCCTTTGAAAAAAGGGAAACGAGAGCTGTTGCCGATGCGAATTCAAGTATTTCCTTGTCTGTTTTGCCGTCGTAAATTGCAAGGAGCGCTCCTGCGCAGAAAGCATCACCTGCGCCCGTCGTTCCTGCAATTTTTTCGCTTGGAACGTCGAATGATGCAACGGTTGAGAATCCCTCGCGTGACAGAGCAACGGCTCTGTCGGATTTGTGAATAACAACCTTTTCGCGAACGCCCATTTCCATAAGCTTATTTGCGATTTTTTCAAGGTTTTCATCAAGAGGCTCAATTCCGGCAATCTTCGATGCCTCAAGCTCGTTTACTATAAGGTAATCCGTATACTCAAGGCAAGGTACTACGAGCGAATATCTGTCTGAATTCTCGCTTACGAGGTCGATTGAGGTTTTTATTCCGCATTCTTGAGCTTTCTTCAAAATCTTGAGTCCGTCGCCGGCATCAATTTTATCAAGAAGAAGGAAATATCCAAGGTGCAATATTTTGGATTTTATAGCGTCGAAATTTACGTCGTCGAAGCCTAAATCAGCACTTGCGCCGGGATATGTAAAGAAAGTGCGCTGTCTGTTCGTTACGCTCATAACTTCAGTAAAGCTGGTTGCGTCGTTTCCGTTTACAGCTATACCGCTTACGTCAATATCGCCTGATTTTAAGCTATCAAGGGCAAATTTTCCGTTTGAATCGTTGCCGACCTTACCAATAGCCAGAACGTCAAGCGTAGGTCTGAGCTTTTTCAAATCCAAGCCAACGTTTGGAACGCAGCCGCCGCTAGCGTAAGCAACCGATTTGATTTTTGTTAATTCTCCTATTTCGGGATAAGCGGAAATCTCGTTTATTTTATCAATAATAATCGTTCCGCCAACCGCTATACCTTTTCTTTCCATCATAATCAGTTACACTCCGCTACAAGGGGACCCGCAAGCTCGGCAAGGAAGAAAAGCCTACCGGGGATGGTGGGTATGTAGGATGAGGTTATCCAAGGAGTTTTTCCGTGACGAAGTGTCATCCAGAGCGACATGCCCTGCCATTGCATTCCGCGACCGAGAGTTCCGTCAGCACCGCCGATAGCATAATCCGCCTGCAAGAAAAGGCCGGGGCCTATCGTGTTTGCACGGCAGGGAACAAGAGTAGTTCTTGACTTAAAGCTGGTAAGAGCGTTCTGTTCAACGGTGAGAGGGTGAATTTTTGCAGCAATTCTGTAAGGTGCCTTTTCCCAATCGGCAGCGCTTTCATAATCAGCCGCAAAGGTAGGCTCCCAGAATGCAATATGGCACATTCTTCCAATGCCGTAAACGAGAACGAGCTTTGCGCCTTCTTTCTTGAGAGCTGCAATCTTTTCGGGATACGTAGGAAGATTAGCCTTGGTTGCAAAATTTCTGTGAGACACGGGAACTGTAAGCTCGCCAAGAGGCTCGAAAAGCGCTTTTTCCATTGCGTATTGGAATGCGCCGCTGTTGTCGGGGGCAAGAGTGTTACCCTCGGAATCAGCCCACTCGTCCATATTGAATGTGTATACGTGCTCGCAGCTTACGCGCCACTCGTTAAGGAAATATACAACCCATTTATACATACCCATAGGACCAACGGGAAGAATGAAAGCGATTTTTTCGCCTCTTTCCTTGGCAAGCTTTATCTGCATTGCAATCTCGTGTCCCATATGGGTTTCAAATTCTCCAAGAGAATTACACTTAACGGGGTTAAAGCCCTCGTTCCAGAAGCTCTGACGCTCTGTTATTTTTTCAGGCGCGTCAATACAAGCGTCGATTTTGTCAAAATCCCAGCCTTGAGGATAGAATCCCTCAAGCTCGGAGCCTTTTACTGTAGAATTAAAGTTCATTTTTTATTGCTCCTTTCAAGGTAACAGTCGTTTGGTTGTGCCCTTTAAATACACCTGACATTGACGGAAGCCTTCCGCATAATCAGCACCGCACTGGAAGCCGCGATAACGACAGCAGGTCTTCACCATTTCGGGAAAGTCGATGCCATCGTGGTCACGCATCCACACGATTTGGGATTCGTGGCAGTTAAGCAT
>JAZRNI010000207.1:0-30738 GCA_045648105.1 Eubacteriales bacterium
GTCGATTTAACCTTGTAAAGCGACTTTTCTACGTTATCGTGAAGCGGGCCCGCATAGGTAACGTATGAGTCTACGCCCTCCTCGAACGACAGCTTAGCCTTACCGCCAAGGTCGTATCTCTGCCAGTTTCTTGCTCTGTTAGAGCCCTCGCCCCAATATTCCTTTACGTACTGTCCGTTTACCATAATCTTGGGTGTGGGACCCTCGTCAAATCTTGCAAAGTATCTGCCAAGCATCATAAAGTCCGCGCCCATTGCAAGTGCGAGCGTCATATGATAGTCGTGAACGATACCGCCGTCAGAGCAGATGGGAATATAGACGCCCGTCTTTTTGAAGTACTCGTCTCTTGCCTCGGCAACCTCGATAACTGCACTTGCCTGTCCTCTGCCTATACCCTTTTGCTCACGGGTTATGCAGATAGAGCCGCCGCCTATACCGATTTTAACAAAGTCCGCGCCTGCCTCGGCAAGGAATAAAAATCCATCCCTGTCAACGACGTTGCCTGCGCCAACCTTCACGCTATCTCCGTAGTTTTTGCGAATAAAATCGATAGTTTTCTTTTGCCAGATTGTATATCCCTCTGATGAGTCTATGCAAAGCACGTCCGCGCCTGCGTTTATAAGCGCGGGAACTCTCTTTTCGTAGTCGAGAGTGTTAATGCCGGCGCCAACGATATAGCTCTTATTTTTGTCAAGCAGCTCCATGGGGTTTTCCTTGTGCTGCGAATAGTCCTTGCGGAATACGAAATATTTGAGATTACCCTTTTTATCAACGATGGGCAGGGAATTGAGCTTGTTGTCCCAAATTATATCGTTTGCCTTTTTGAGTGTCGTTCCCTCGGGTGCTGTAATGAGCTTGTCAAGAGGAGTCATAAACGACGAAACCTTCTCCGTCGGGCTCATACGGCTTACGCGGTAGTCTCTGCCCGTAACTATACCGAGCAGCTTGCCGTTTGCCGTGCCGTCCTCGGTAACTGCCATAGTGGAGTGACCCTTTTCCTCTGCGAGTCTTAATACGTCCTCAAGCGTCTGGTCGGGTGTAAGGTTGGAGTCGCTTACGACGAATCCTGCCTTGTAGCTCTTAACGCGCGCAACCATAGCCGCCTCATCCTCTATGCTTTGTGAGCCGTAAATGAATGAAATGCCGCCTTCCTTGGCAAGCGCAATAGCCATCTTGTCGTCGGATACGGACTGCATAATCGCGCTCGTCATAGGAATATTCATCATAATAGGACATTCCTCTTGTCCCTTTCTGTACTTAACCAGAGGGGTGCGGAGCGAAACGTTTGCGGGTATGCATCTTTCATCCGTATATCCGGGGATGAGCAGATACTCGCTGAAGGTGTGTGACGGTTCATTAAAATAAGTTGCCATTTTGCTTATCCTCACTTAATTTTATTATTTTCATCAATTTTCGGGCTCTGTGTAATCCTCAAGTACCTTGATATACTCGATTTTCGCCTGTAATTCCTTGTTTGATATAGTTCCGCTCTCGGGGTGAGCATAGAACATAGTTCCGACCGTAATAGCGTCAACCACGTCCATTCCCTCGATGACGTGTCCGAACGCCGCGTAATTTCCGTCAAGGAACGGTGAGTCGGCGTTACAGATGAAGAACTGACAGGACGCAGAGTCGTAGTCGTTGCCTCTCGCCATTGAGATTACGCCTCTCTTATGGCTTATGTTGTTCGTGTATCCGTTAGCCGCAAACTCGCCGACAATATCTCTGCCGGAGTCGCCCGAGCCGTTTGCCTTGGGGTCACCGCCCTGTATCATAAAGTTGTATATGACGCGGTGAAAGGTTAGTCCGTCGTAAAATCCGTCCTCTGCGAGACCTACGAAATTCTTTACTGTTCTCGGCGCTGTTTTTGCGTCGAGCTTTAAAATTATTTTGCCGTAATTCTCTACTGACATCTCGACGTAATACACGTCCTGACCGCACGAGCAAAGCATAACGGCCGACAAAGCTAAAAGCAGCACGAGTGCTATAATTTTCTTCATTTAAAAATCCTCTTTATACGTTCTGTGTGATAAAAATTTCAATAGCGGTATATCCCGACACACCGCCCGATTTTGACGCCTTGTCTATTCTCTGCAGCCTTTCAAGGCTTTCGGCAAGCCTTTTCGTGCCGACCTTCTTTGCGCTGGATATATAAAGCTTTGTCTTGTAGGGGTGCGATTTCAAAAGCGCCGATATAGTATCGGCATCCTTGCCCTCGTCAATAAGCAGAGAGACGGATACGAGGTCGCAGTACGCCTTTTTCAGCATACCTATAACCACAGCCGCGTCGGTTCTTCGTGATTTTAATTCGTCAAGCGCAACAAACGCGCCCTTGGCATTTTTGTTTATAACAGCATCGCTCAGAGCAAACGCGCTCGTCTCCGGGTTGGAGCAGCACACCTCGTCCACGTCACGGACCTCGAGGCCCGTCCGTCCGTTTTGCTTAAGATAAGCGCAAAGCTTCTTAATCTCATTGCTGAGCATCTGCATTGAATGACCAACCTTAAATAACAATGCGTTAACGCAGGGCATATCAACCGTTATTCCCTCAGCGTCGAAGTGCCTTTTTATCCATGAGGCAAGCTGACTGTCGCTTGATTTATCAAGAGTAATGATGTTGAAATACTGCGAAAGGGTTTTATAAAGCTTAGTAGGCTTTGATTTTCCGCTTTCAAATCCGTCCGCGCTTGCCATAATCACGAATACCGAATAAGGAAAGCTGTCCTTTTCCTCTGCCAAATCGCATAAGAACTTCAGCTCTGCGGGCTTGATGGCGTCAAGATTTGCGTACTTCCACTCAACAAGCTTGCACTCGCTCATCATAGGCGGCGCGTAAAGAGCCTCGCGTAAAGCGGCAAAATCCATATTCCCACCGTCAAAGGCTGTATGATTGAATACGTCAAGCCCCTCGTCGGTAAGTAATGCGTTCTTTATTTCCTTAAGATAGTGCTTTTTGAGATAGTCCTCTTCGCCGGCAAGTATATAAAACCCCGACAAATTCTGCGACTTAATTAAGCCTTGAAGCTCTTTAACATCCATTAGGTATCATATACCTCAATTCTCATTTTTACAGCGCGCGACTCGCCGCCAAGCAGCATATTGTAAAATACGGTCAAGGTACCGCCGTCGGCACTGATTTCGTTCCTTATCCTTTTGGTGGTAATCTCTGCGTCAAAGGTGTAGGGCGGGACCTTGTAGAGTGAGCGATGCGTTTTACCCTCTCTGAAAACAAATTCGCTTTCCAAAGCGCCGCGGCGCCGAACCCTTAGCTCCTCCCCCTCGATTTCAATATCAGTATTAACTCTCGCGCCCTCGTTTTCCTCAAGATAGGAAAGAGTGATTTTTCCGTCCTCAACGCACATAAAGGCGCGTGTCGATACGGAAGCCTTCTCGCTCTCGCCGTCCTCGCGGCGCAGTCCGCTCTCATCAAGCGGAGTAATAGAGGAGCTTACCTTAATATCAAGCTCTTTAAACGTCTTCATTTAAATATCCAAAAATGACAAAAACGGCAGTGATAGTATACCATTTTTGTCATCAATCCTTAAAATCTGCGATTTTTCTGTTATACTCGCTGCGAGGGTTTGCAAAAGAGCGCCAATCGAGCAGTCCCTGGTTAATAGCGTTAACGAGAACCTCTGCCGACGCAAGATTGGTGGCAAGAGGAATATTATGAACGTCACAAAGACGCAAAAGATTAGCCTCTCCGTCAGATACCTCTTTTGCGGGGTTGGTGCTTCTGAAATAGAAAACCGCGTCAATTTCGTTATATGAAATTCTTGCAGCAATCTGCTCTGTTCCACCCTGTCTTCCCGTAAGAAATTGCTCAATATCAAGACCTGTGACGTCGGAGATATATTTGCCCGTCGTGTGTGTAGCGCAAATATCGTGACGGCTGAGTATTCCGCAATAAGCGATGCAGAATTGCGTCATAAGCTCTTTTTTGTTGTCATCTGCTATAATTGCAATATACATACTTATTCTCCTATCTCACTTTTTATGTTTTAAATATATTTTCTATATTATATCACCTTGCACCGCGTTTGTCAATGCCAAAAAATGAAGAATTTTTCAATAAAATTCCGCTCGTTCAAGCAGATTTTATAAAAAACGAACAAAAATGCGGAATATATAATATTTATTGAGGAAAGTTATTGTAAATTGCGAAAAAATGTTTTATAATAGATTTAATAATAAAGAGAATTGTAAAAGGAATGTGTGATGAAGAAATTTAGAAGGATAGGCGTACTGACGTCCGGCGGCGATGCACCCGGCATGAATGCGGTTGTAAGAGCCGTTGCGAGAACCGCGATGATAAACGGAGTCGAGGTTATGGGTATCTTCAGAGGATATTCGGGACTTATCGGCGGAGATATGAAGCTGCTGTCGCTTCGCGACGTTTCCAATATAGTCAATAAGGGCGGAACGTTTCTGTATTCCGACCGCTGTCCGGAGTTCGTTACTCCCGAGGGTCAGGCAAAGGGCGTCGAGGCTTGCCGTAGGATGGGTATTGACGGCATTGTGGCGCTGGGCGGAGACGGCACCTTCAGGGGCGCGAGCGCCCTGGCTCGGCTTGGAATACCGAGCGTAGGCATACCCTGTACGATAGATAACGACATAACGTCCACCGATTTCACAATCGGCTTTGATACGGCAATGAATACGACTCTTGAGCTTGTCGATAAGCTGCGCGACACCTGCGAGTCTCATTCAAGATGCAACGTCATTGAAGTAATGGGTCGCGGAACCGGAGATATAGCGTTAAATACCGGTCTTGCCTCGGGTGCTACGGCGGTAGCAGTATCGGAGTTTCCCTTTGACGAATCAGCGCTGCTTAAAAAAATAGAACATTCGAGAAAAATGGGCAAGCGCAATTTCATCGTTATCGTATCCGAGGCTCTCGGCAGCGATTACGGCCCTTACTTAACCTCAAAAATAGAAAGCGAAACGGGTGTAGAAACGAGATTTTCCCGTCCCGCGCACATAGTCAGAGGCGGCAACCCCAACCTCAGAGACAGAGTGCTCGCATCGAGCATGGGCGTTTATGCCGTTGAACAGCTGCTTGCAGGCAACTCCGATATCGTTATCTGCTCTCAGAAAGAAACAATCTGCGCGGTGGATATAAACTACGCTCTTATGCTCGACAGATATTATAAGGGCAAGGCAAGCGAAGAGGAGCTCTCGTCATTTGCGCCCGAGCAGATTCGGAAAATGAAGGAGTATTCGGAAGAAAGACTTGCACAAAGAACCAGACTTTACGATATCATAAATGAAATCAATCTATAAAAAAGACCGATAATCTCACACGGAGTGGGGGTTATCGGTCCTTTTTCGTCCTATTAGCTATTTTTTAAGCTCGCTTAGAATCTCTAGATTGGTTCTGCTTTTGGAGAGTGGAGTAATGGAAATATATCCGCACTTGAACGCGTCTATATCCTCATCAAGATTTTTGCCGCCGCCGTATACGCAATATCCGTCCTGACGGTACATACTGTCCTTGCCTGTGGGCACAAACTCATCGCTGTAATAAATTCCGCCTTGAGTCGTGTAACGGATTCCAACGGATTTATCCGAGGGGATATTTACGTTATAAATAGGATTTTTTGTAAGAAGACTGCGGCGTACAAATTCAAGATAAACTCTTTCAAGAGATGCCCTTGCGTTTTCAAAGGAATCAAAGTCAGTAGAAAGAGCAATACCGCAAATGCCGAGCCTTGCCGCCTCAAAAACCGCTCCGAGAGTTGCGCTGTATACAAGGTCCATACCGAGATTCGGGCCCCTGTTAATTCCCGACAAAACAAGGTCAAAGCTCTCCTTAAGCCCGAGCACCGCATATCTTACGCAGTCTGCGGGTGTGGAGTCTACCGAATACGCGCGCACACCGTCAAAAATGTCAAGCTCGCATATCTCAAACTCATTGCGTATTTCAATCGCGTGGCTTTTCGCGCTCTGCTCGTATTTCGGCGCGCAAACGACAACCTCTCCCTTGGTTTTGGCAAATTCAACAAGGTGGCGTATTCCCTCCGCGCGTATTCCGTCGTCATTTGTTATAAGTATCCTCATAGCCAGTCCGTATGCGTCTCCTTGTAATTTTTGATAAGAGCCTCGGCATCGGCAAGCAGTGAGTCAAATTCCTCCTTGGAATAAACCGTCGCTCCGCTCGCGCAGTCGTGACCGCCACCGTGATATTTTTCAGCAAGCTCGTTTATCGTAACGAATCTGGAGCGTAGCCTTACTCTTATGCTTCCGTCATCGTTATCGATGAACGCAAGCCAGATAATGCTTCCTCTGATTGAGTCGAGACAGGATACAACTGCCGACGCCTGCTCCTGCGAGAGATTGAAAAGCTCCTGCATCCTTTTGTCAACGTAAATATAAGCAACGCCGTTTTCGGTAATGCTCATATTTTCGTATATATAAGCCTTGAATTTCAGATAGGAGTAGTCGTCAAGGTAAAGCTCGGCGTAGAGCCTGTCCGTATCAACGCCCATCTCGAGCATCTTGCCCGCAAGGCGAAGCGTCTCACCGCTAACCGAACGGAAGCGGAACCTTCCCGAGTCGGTCACCATGCCCGTATAGATGTAGGTTGCCGCCTCCTTGTCAATTTTAAGCTCGTCTGCAAACGCATCGTAGAACTGCGCTATCATCTCACAGGCTGACGATTTTTCCTCAATTACCCAGCGATAGTCTCCGTAGGGCTTTGTCTGTATATGGTGGTCAATTACCGCAATTTCACGGCAGAGTGAGTATTTCTGATTTGAAATTCTTTTCGTGTCGCCCGTATCAATAACAATGCCGAGCGCGTCAGCATATAGCTCATCGGCGATTTTTTCATCCTCCGTTCCAAGAAAGGCAAGATAATCGGAATAATCGTCGTTTTGAATATAAATTTCCTTTTCGGGAAAGGTAAGAGTCAAAATTCTCGCAAGTCCCTTGGTTGAGCCTATAGCGTCTCCGTCGGGTCTTATGTGTCTGAATATAATAATGCGTCGGTACTGTTTGATTTTATCAAATATAATTTGCATTTCCTGTGTTTTCATAGCTTACTCCTCTATTAAAGCGTTTAAATCACCAAGCAGGCTCATCGCCTCGTCCTTGTCCTTGAGAGTCGCGCCGCTTGCCTTGGCGTGTCCCCCGCCGCCGTATTTTTTCGCTACGGGATTGATGTTGTATTTGCTTGAGCGAATCTCGCAAATGACTCCGCTCTCACTCTCAGTAAAGTTAGCCCAGATGTCAACACCGCGTATGTCGCTCATAACTCCTACCATACCGCGCGATATCGTGAACAGGTCGCTGTTATAGGTCTGTAGCTCCTCTGAGGGCGTGTATATGTACGCAACGTTCTTTTCTGTGAACTGTACCTTAAGAGTGAATTTCGCTCTGAGCTTCATTTTCTCAAAATCGTCCGCGTAAAGATTTTTATAAATCTCGTTGGTGTCTATTTTGTGCTTCATAAGCTCGCTTGCGATACGGAAGGTGTTGGAGCTCGTCGAGTCGTAGCGGAACCTGCCGGAGTCGGTCACAAGACCCGTAAATAACGCACGGGCTGCCGCTTCGTTGATTTTCAAGCCACATTCAAGCGCAAATTCCGTGATAAGTCCGCAGCAGCTCTCGTATGAGCTGTCACTTACCTCGTAGTCGCAAATGCTCTCGCAAAAGATGTGATGGTCAATTCTTGCGCTTTCCTTTGCCGTCTTGTATCTCTCGTCGCTGATAAGCGCTCCGGCGGAGGTGTCAAGCACGATAGCGAGTGCGTCCTTGTATTTTTCGTCATCTATTTCGTCAATGGGAGCGTCGAGCATAAACGAATATCTGCCCGCCCCATCGCCTACGGCATAGACCTCTTTTTCGGGGAAATTCTCTTTTATCAGGTTCTTCAGCCCTATCTGACTGCCGATGGCGTCTCCGTCGGGATTTGAATGGCGGTGTATTATTACCGTGCCGTATTCCTTGATTTTTTCTATTATCTTTTCAAACATTTTCTCTCATCCTTTTTTAACTCATTAAAATAGTATAACATAAAACGGGAGATTTTTCAAGATTTCTATTGACTTTTTTATAAACTTATAGTATCATAAGGTAATTTAAAAATGAGAATTATTCTCAATTTGGAGTGAAAATGTCGTATAATACGGAAAAAAGAAATTTACTTATAGAATTCTTAAAAGAAAATTCTCAGCACTCATATACCGTAAACGAGCTTTGCGAGCGTATTTTGCCGGACGGCAGAGCCAAAAGCACTCTTTACAGGCTTGTCTCTAAGCTTTGCGAGGAAGGATATTTAAAGAAGCTTTTTAGCGCGGACAACCGCCGTACAAGCTATCAGTATATGGACAGAGTGCTTTGCCACGAGCATCTTCACCTTAAGTGCAAGGACTGCGGTAAGCTGATTCATCTTGACAAAAAAATATCCCTTTGCTTTGAATACGAGCTGTTAAGCAAGCAAGGCTTTGAGCTTGACGGCGGAGAGATGATTTACGGCAGATGCAACAGCTGCAGAGGGGGTGCATAATTTATGCCTGTCTTTATTCATTCACACATCGAAAATGAGAGTTCAAGCCTGTTTCGGGAGATTTTTGATGAAATAATCTTACACGGGGTGCTCGATACCCTCAAAATCATTCCGTTTTTGTTCCTTACCTACCTTTTTATGGAGTGGCTTGAGCATAAGGGAACGTCAACTCTTATAGGCACTCTAAGACGCTCCGGCAGGGCAGGGCCGCTCATTGGCGGAGCGCTTGGAGCTATACCGCAATGCGGATTCAGCGCGACCGGTGCAGGTCTTTTTTCGGCAAGAATTATAAGCGCAGGTACGCTTGTGGCGATTTTTCTTTCGACCTCGGACGAAATGCTCCCGATACTTATATCCGGCAGACTCGCTTTTTGGAAAATTGCGATTATTATTTTTTACAAGGTCGCGGTGGGTATTCTTGTAGGACTTTTGCTTGACTTTTTACTCAGAGTATTCAAAAAGCAAGACGAGCACGCGCACATACACGAGCTTTGTGAGGACGCGAATTGCCACTGCGAGCGGGGAATACTCTATTCGAGCATTCATCACACCCTTACCGTGGGACTTTTCCTTCTCGTTGTCACGCTGGGTATCAATACGCTTGTATATTTCGTCGGGGACGAGATTTTAAAAAATTCGGTTTTTTCCGTTCCGTTCATATCGCATATCCTTTCAGCGCTTATCGGTCTTATACCGAACTGTGCCGTTTCCGTAGCTCTTGCAAACTTCTATATAGACGGCTATATTTCCGCGGGCACGATGCTCTCCGGTCTGTTTTCCGGTGCGGGAGTCGGACTTATCGTGCTTTTCAAGACGAATAAAAGCTTAAAGCAAAATCTATCTTTAATCGGACTGCTTATTCTTTGCGGTCTCGTATTCGGTATGATTTTCGACCTTTTTCCAATATAAAAGCGGCATCGAACATAAAATTATCCCTTAGTCCATACTTTAGACTTTATTTGTTAACCTATTTTGTATAAAATAAATTCAGAATAAAAATCAGGAGTAAAAAGCTATGAAAAAGTTAACTTTGATTTTATCACTCGTGCTGTGCGCCGTAATTTTAACCGGATGCATGGGTGATTCCCTCAATATCGAGGATAAGGAGTGGAAGCTCGTAAGCGCATCATTTGAAAATGCAGACCTTGGCTCCGTACCTACGCCTGCCTTCGGTGAGGTTACACTGAGCGCAACAAGCGGCAATATCGTGATAATTGACAAAGAGACGGGAGAGAGCTACACCGGCACCTACATTCAGACCAATTCCAATTCACAGGGACGCGATTATTCCTTTACCATCGGCGAGTATTCGGGCTACGGTATTCTTTCAAGGACTGATTTCTATAGCGATGAGAAGCTTCCCACAATATCTCTCTCGCTTACAAAGGGCGCTGAAAGATACACCCTGTGTTTTCAATCCGAGCCGTAAAATCAGACTTAAAAATTGTTTTTCCACCGTTTAAAAATGTGTTGACAGAAATAACACTTTATGTTAAAATAAAGTAACGGCGTGAAAGACCGTATGTATAATAAAATAAACATATGAAATAAAGGAGAATGACACCGATGAGAAAATTCAAATGCTTAGTATGCGGTAAGGAATTTGAGATTGAAAACGGCGTAGAGCCCGTATGCCCCTACTGCAAGGTAAAGGGCGATAAGCTTGTAGAAATCGCTAACGGCAAGGCTAACAAGTACGCAGGCACGAAGACCGAAAAGAATCTTGAGACAGCGTTCGCGGGCGAGTCTCAGGCAAGAAACAAGTATACATATTTTGCATCAAAGGCAAAGAAGGAAGGCTACGAGCAGATTTCCGCGCTCTTCCTTAAGACCGCTGATAACGAAAAGGAGCACGCAAAGCTTTGGCTCAAGGAGCTTGGCGGAATCGGCGACACAGCGGAGAACCTTCTCCACGCGGCAGAGGGCGAAAACTATGAGTGGACCGATATGTACGACGGTTTTGCTAAGACAGCTGACGAGGAAGGCTTCCACGAGCTTGCGGAAAAGTTCCGTATGGTTGCGGCAATCGAAAAGCATCACGAGGAAAGATACCGCGCTCTTCTTCATAACGTAGAGATGAAGGAAGTGTTCGCAAAGAGCGAGGTTAAGGTATGGGAGTGCCGTAACTGCGGTCATATCGTAGTTGGAGCCGCAGCTCCCGAGCTTTGCCCCACGTGCGCTCATCCTCAGAGCTACTTTGAGCTCAACTGTGAAAATTACTGATTACTCTCTCAATAAGAAAGACCGTCCTCGGCGCAAAGCCCGGGACGGTCATATTTTTTATTTTTCTGCGAGAAAGAAGCGCCCTGACATATCTGCAGACCTGCCTTCCGCAACGACGATTCTTATAAGACGGTACTTGTAATCCTTATCCAGATTAAACGGTACGGTATAATCGCCCGTTATCCATCTCGTATCCTCCTCGGTGTTTCTGATAACGAGTTGAACGTAGCAATCCGGCCAGCTGCTTTTGACGTTCGTCGAAAATGAGTATGAGCCCTTTCTGGTGGTTTTTTCAATACATTTCCAGCCCCCAAGCGGATTTTTGGACTCGGACGAGATATAAAACACGGTGTCTTTCGTGGCTTTACCGCGGAGTGAAAATCTGAAATCAGCTTCCATTGTAAGAGTAAGACCGTTTTGAGAGTAAGCTTTGCAATCGGCAAGCTCGTTTCTTAAGAGAATGTTTTTGCCGTGATTGATAAAGTCACCGATAAGAGCTGTGTATTTATTAAAAATCAGCTTGCTGTAATATTCTCTTTGACTTGCTATGTACTGATTTTCAACAGCTCGGCTTACTTTAGAGGTCATAATATAATCAAAGCATCTGTAAATGTAAGAATACGTTTCATCAACGTAATGAAGACTGCATTTTCCCCATTTATGGCGCGTGCTGCCAAAAAGCACCGTTGGCAAGGCTACGTAGTGCGCGCGCGGCAAAAACTTATACGTGTATTTGTTACAAACACTCATATATTCATTTTGACGTCTTGCCGTTTCGTCCGTGGGGATAACGGCAGGAGCGACACTTCCGCTTTCGGGGTCGATATAGCAGCAGGTGTTTTCGGCAATCAAAATTATTATACGGTCCTCTCGAAATCTCTTAAGCAGAAGCTTGAAGAAATCTCTGAACATACCCTCAAGCACACGTTCTTCAATATCAAGCGGCTCAATAATCTCGCTGTTTATAAGCTTGGTGATTTCGGGAGATTCGCTTTTGTTCGGCAACAAGTCGTATACCGACTGAGCCATTCCCGTTGTAAAAATACTGTCCCCGTATTTGTAAAGCGTGTAGCGGTTATTTGCAAGGTCCATAACGAGCCATTCCGACTCGGATTCGGATATGTAAGAATACCAGTCCTTCGTTATATCAAGCCTGAACATTTTTTTATAAAAGTTCACAGCGCCGGAAGGCTCGCTTTCCGCAATGATTTTATCCGAAATTTATCGTGGCAAGGGCTTTGACATCGCAGAGGCAACGCTTATTCCCTGTATGTGCCTGTCAACGGCATATTGGGTTTCTTTTTCCGCGCAGTAGTCCCCAAGTCCCTTTACTATTTCAAAGCTGTCACGGCTTACGCATGAGCCGAGAACAGAAATGTGTACCTTTCCGTCGCTCGTTTTCCTGTTTCTTTTAAATCCCATAATAAAACCAAGCTTCCTTTAATTTTTACTTATAGCATCATTATACCACAGTTAAAAATGCCTGTCAATGAAAAAGTGGTACCGGGTCTTATGCTTTTACGCATTTCCGCTATCGCACACCCCTCCCCGTGTCAATTTCCACATCTTTTTCATATATTTTCTTTTTTGGGGAAATAATATATCCGAACGAAAAAGGAGGTAAATATGTTCAAACACGAAAAATTGCTTTTTCATCCCGTGGGCGTAGAAAGACCTAACCCACAGTATGCCGTTCTTCTTCAGGAGCAGCTTGGCGGAGGCAACGGCGAGCTTAAGGCTGCAATGCAGTATATGTCTCAAAGCTTCAGAATAAAGGACCCGGAAATCAAGGACCTGTTTCTTGATATTGCGGCAGAGGAGCTTTCGCATATGGAAATGGTGGCTCAAACCATAAATCTCTTGAACGGTCACGACGTCGACGCGACAAAGGTGCAGGCAGGCGAGGTGCAGACCCACGTTCTTCTCGGCCTCAATCCCGGTCTTATCAACTCCTCGGGCTATTCCTGGACCGGTGACTACGTTACCGTTACGGGCGACCTGTGCGCTGATTTGTTATCCAATATTGCCTCAGAGCAGAGAGCCAAGGTCGTTTACCAATACCTCTACAGGCAAATCGAGGATAAAAGGGTAAGAGAAACCATCGATTTCCTCTTGAACAGAGAGGAGGCACACAATCAGATGTTCCGCGATGCCTTTAATAAGGTTCAGAAAACAGGCTCAAACCGAGATTTTGGAACTACCAAGGCCGCTAAAATGTATTTCTCTATGTCCGAGCCGGGGCCCAATTCCTTTGCATCGGAGAATGCGCACGCTCCGTCATTTGAATAAATCCAAGCCTGCTTCCGGATTTAGGCGTAAACGAAAACAAAACGGTTGAGAAATCATTTTACAACGTGCCCCACTCCGCCTTTGCTATCTAATATATCGTATTAAGGTCGAAAGCCTGCCAAGTTTCGCAGGCTTTCCTCGTTTTAATTTAGTTTTGTGTTCGTTTACTCCTAAATCCGTTTGCATTTGTTGCTGCCGTGTTTACGCCTAAATCCGTTTGCATCTGTTGCTGCCGCATTAGGCGTAAGTGAGAACAAAACGGTTGACACCGAGCAAAAACGGTGATATAATTTACAGCGTAAAATAATGTAAAGACCGTGCTATACGGTATGGAGAAGCTATGAAATTATATCTTTCAACAATAGGAATTGCCATGGCAATTATCGCGCTCGTTAATATTGCGCTCGGGACGGCTTCGTGGTACTACGTTCTGATCGCCGTTATCTGGTGCACGGCATTACAGTTTGCCCTTGACGGACTTATCGCTATCATAATCAATAAAATGCCAAACAGATTCTTTGGCGTTGACAATAAGTATTATAACGTTTCACAAAGAGAAAAATCCTTTTATAAAAGACTTGGAGTCAGAAGGTGGAAGGACAAGGTATGGGAGCTTGGCTGGATAGGAGGCTTCAGCAAAAAGAGCCTTTTAGAGCCCAAAAATCCCGAATACATAGAGCGCTTTATCATCGAATCAAATAAGGGCGTCCTTACTCACAGGCTCGGATATTTCGCGGGATTTTTCGCAATGCTGACGATGTTTAATATCTGCTCGCTCACAATAGCCCTGCCCGTAGCCGTTGTAAATCTCTTTCTTAATATCCTGCCTACCATAGTTTTACGGCATAACACCCCACAGCTCAAATCCCTGCTTCTGCGCCTCAGAAGAAGTAAGGAAATCTCCGTCAAATAATGAAAGCCCACTGTTTCCAAAATGCGGATAACAGCGGGCTTTTAAAAATCATATTTTTATATCGTCGCCAAGAACAAGAGAGTAGATTCTGGCGCTTTTGGGAGCTTTGCCAAATATTTTCTCTATTGCCATTGCGTAATAAGTCAGCTGTAAGGAGTGTGCGTCCTTCAGCTTGGCCTCTGCCAAGTAGCGCTTGTCGATTTCCTCTCTTGTAAGTCGGTCAGTCTTGTAGTCAATAAGATGAAGCTCGCCCTCGCGGTCCTCGATAATACAGTCAATAACGCCCTGCAGCAGTATTTCCTCGTCGGAAAGAGCGTTTCGCTTCTCGCTGTCGCGCGTGAACTCGTTTGCGGGCAGCTGACAGTTGAATCTAAGCTCTCGGTACAGCTTTCTTGCGTCCCTTAGCTCGAAAAAAAGCCTTGACTTTCGGAAAAGCTCGATTTCGCCAAGCCTTACTCGGCGTGCGTTTTCCTCGGTAATAAAGCCTTTTTCAATAAGGCGTGAAAGCTCCCTTTCCGCTCCGAAATTTTCAAGCGCGTCAAAGTCGCAGAACTGCATAAAGGTATGCGTTGCAATGCCCGCCTTGGCGCTCTCGTCGTCCGCCTTGCCGCTTATAAATCTCGGTAAAATTGCGCGCCTTGAGCCTTCCTTCTTTATTTCGTCTATGCTTGGCGCATCGTCCTCGTCCTCGTCAAGCACGCTTGGGTAAAGGTGCGAGATTGAGAGCTTTTCCGGCAGGCGCGTTTGGTGGGAGTACTTGTATTCAAAGTCGAACCTTTCCTTTAAAAGCTCAGGTGAAATTTCCGCATAGTCCTCACCGCTTTTCTCCGAATTTAACACGGGTTCGGGGGTTTTTTGCTCGCTTTCCTCGTGCAGGAAGATTTTATCAAGGCTTACGGTAGCGCTTATTACACTCAAAAATGAGGGTAAAAGGCTTGCGGAGTACGGACTTAACGAAAGCCTTGCGAGCTTCGCTTTTTCAAGGAAGCTGTCTCTTTCGTCCCTTGACCTGCCGATAATGAACAGCCTTTCTCTCGCTCTCGTTAAAGCGACGTAAAGGACTCTCAGCTCTTCTTCAAAATTTTTCCCGTCCTGATAAAGAGAAATTGCGTTTTTGATGGGATTGTTGACAAGGGCAATTCCGGACGGGTCTCTGAGCTTAAAGCCTATTCCGAAATCCTCCTTGTAGCTAATCCTTGCGCGTTTGTCGGCACCGCCCGAGGTGCGCTGAGTCTCTACGAGAAATACCACGGGGTATTCAAGACCCTTTGATGAGTGGACCGATGCGATTTTGACCGCATTCGAATCGTCCGAGTCGCCCGCAACCTCAAATCTCTCTTTGTTTTCAATTATACTGTTAACGTAGCTTATAAAGCTATAAAGGCCCTTGTATCCGTTTTTCTCATAGTTTTTCGCGTAGTTGTAAAGGAGCATAAGATTGTTTTTGCCCTTGTTTTTCGAGGAAAGATAGAGTATGCCCGTCTCGCTGTAAAGACGGCTTATCAGAGCGTCAACGCCGACGCCCTCGCTGAGTGAGCGGTATCTGTAAAGCTCCCGAAGAAAATATTTTGCCTTTGCGTCCCCCGTAGCATCGCTATACTTAACGAGCGAGCCGTAAAGAGAGCTGTCGGAAAAGCCCGTCTTGATTTTGTAAAGCTCGTCGGGAGTAAATGAGAACAAAGGGGAGCACATAAGCCCCGTAAGATAAATATCCCGCCTTGGGTTGTCTATGCTGTTGAGCAGGCAAAGCATAAGAAGTATATCGGAATTTAAAAAGAAGTCCTTGTTTGAAACCGCCTCGCAGGGAATACCCTGTCTTTCGAGAAACTCCTTGTATTTTTTTACGGTGTCGTTGTGTCTGAATAAAATAGCAACGTCCGAGTATTTTATAGGCTCTGCCGAGTTGAGAGCTCCGCTGCGAACAAGCTCGCGTATTTTTTCCGTTACAAGGCTCGGACCAAGCTCGCTTTCGTCAAGCTCGTCGTCTCCCTCGCCTGCGTCTCGCTCCTGCTCGGGATAGCTAAGGAGAGCTGGATTTGCATCCGCGCTCGTAAAAATATGCACCTCAGGGGTATGCTTTTCGCATTTTTCGTTCTTGCCAAAGGATAGCCTGTCCTCTTTCTGATACGCTATGCTCTCGGCGTTAATACAAAACATCTTATCAAAAATCTTATTAACGAAATCTATGATTTGCTCGTCGCTCCTGAAATTTTTGGACATAAAAATACTGCCGGTATCGGATTTTTCCGATACCCCGAGCAACGGATAGGACTTTTTCATATCCACGAATATTTCGGGGTGCGCGCTGCGGAAGCCGTAAATGCTCTGCTTAACGTCTCCGACCATAAATCGGTTGTCCTTTTTTGAAATCGCGTCGAATATTGCGTTTTGTATCGGGCTTACGTCCTGGTACTCGTCGATATATACCGCCTTGAACTGCTCCTTCATTGAAAGAGCAACGTCGCTTTCCTTATCCCCGTCGTAGAGTATATTCAGCGCCAGCTTTTCGACGTCCGAGTATTCCAGCACGCCCATTCTGCGCTTTTGCTCAAAATAAATCTCGTCGAATTTTTCTATAAAGCGCGCAAGAATACCGATAAGCCTTTCGCTTTTTTTAGCGGACGCGCGCCACTGGCCCTCGCTGAACGAGAAAAGCTTTTCCAAAAGCTTTGCGGTGCTCTTCTTGTACGACTCTCTTAAAGCACCGTACAGATTCGTGCCCTCGGTTATCTCTTTAGCCTTGACCGTGCACTTTTTAGGCAGCTTTTCTTCAAGGCAGGCTTTTGCATCGGCATAGCTCTTTACCCCCAGCCCGTGTGAAATTATTTCTATATCCTTCTCAATTCCGTCGATAACTGCCGCTTCCGATGCGGTAACGCCCGTAAGAGATTTCCCAAGCGCGCCAAACGCATTTGAAAAGTGACTGCAGAGAGCCTTGACGGAGTCTATTGCGTATTTTACGTATCTGTTTTCCTCAAGCGGCTCTGAATCCTCTATTCTGTGGTATTTTGCGAGCTTGGAAAATATTTTTGCTCCTTCAAGGGCGCTTTTTGCTTTGTCGTGAAGCGAAAGAAAGCACTCGGCGAGCCCCTCGTCTCCCTTTATGCCCACAAGAGAGGCGCAAAGCTCCTCGAAATCAGACGCGCTCGCTATTTCAGGTCGCTTGCCGTCAAAGGCCTCCTCAATCATCGCGTTGATGATACCGAGTGACATTATATTTGCCTCTGCCGTGTCCGCAATGCGGTAGTTCGGCGGTATCGCGAATTTTTCGGTATTGCTCTTAAGTATATCCGCGCAAAACGAGTCTATAGTTGATATTTTTGCCGCGCCAAGCAGCACGAGCTGCCTTTTTAGCCTCTCGTTCTCTTTATCATTTGCGAGCGCCGCCTTTATTGCTCTTGTGATTTTTTCGGAAAGCTCACGCGCCGCCGCCCTCGTAAAGGTAACGATGAGCATATCGCTTATGTCCATAGGATTTTCCTCGTCCAAAAGTGAACGGATAATACGCTCGGTAAGAGTTGCGGTCTTGCCTGAGCCTGCCGCCGCGCTGACGAGCAGAGTCCTGTCCCGCGTGTTTATGGCAGATAATTGCTCGGGGGTGAAGTCAGTCATTTTTTTCTCCTTTGTGTAGATATTCAAAGCTCGAACTGCTTAAGTGGCTTTATGGCAAGTCCGTTTTCAAACTCTCTTACCTCGCCAATGGCAAAAAAGCCGTTTTCATCAAATAATTTCACACGTGTACCCACTTCAAGCTCCAAATTTATCTTTTTTAAATAAATTTCGAGTCCGTTTTTGCAAAGCCTTGCAAAAAATGCGCTCAGATTTACAGCCGCGTAGGAATCAAAAATTTCCTCAACGGGTCTCACTAAGTCCTCGCGCTCACTCTCGGAAAGAGCCTCAAGCTCTAAAAGGGTAATGCTTTCTTCTTCACCAAAGCCCGCCGCCTCGGTTCTGTGCAGACTCTTCATCGTAGCAAGCGCACCTGCGCTGCGTGCTATATCCACAATCAGAGTTCTGATATACGTGCCACCGGAGCAACAGACGTAAAGCTCGTACTCGTTATCGCAAATTTTCTTTGCGCTTATATCGTATACGGTGATTTTCCGTGCTTCTCTTTCTACCGTCGCGCCCTCGCGCGCAAGCTCGTAGAGCTTTCTGCCGTCTATCTTCAAGGCGGAGTACATGGGCGGAGTTTGCATACTCTCGCCAAGAAAGGAGCTTACCGCCTTCAATATTTCACTCTCGGGTGGATAATAGCAGCTTTGCTCAATAATTTTTCCCGTAATATCCTCAGTGTCCGTGGAAATACCAAGCAGCATCCTTGCCCTGTAGTGCTTTCGCTCGCAAATCATATATTCGCTCGCCTTGACCCCGCGTTCAATCAGAATGGGCAGAACGCCCGAGGCAAGCGGGTCAAGCGTGCCCGTGTGACCTGCCTTTTTCGCGCCGAGCAGCCGCTTGACCCGAGCTACTGCCGTATGCGAGCTTATGCCGCTGTCTTTATTGATAATTATAAATCCGTTTTTCATAAAATCTCCGAAAAAGCTCTGTTTTAAGTCCATTATAGCACAAATATAATGAGTTTTCAACAAAAAACCGCGCTTGGCTCTTGTATTATTTAAAAAAGTGTGGTAATATGTATTAAAATCGAGAAAAGAAAGGAATTTTTCAAGATGAAGGCAGTAGTAACCGTAACAGGTAAGGATAAGGTCGGCATTATAGCTATGGCGAGCGCGGAATGTGCGAAATACGGCGCGAATATCATAGATATCAGCCAGAGCGTTCTTAGCGAATATTTTGCAATGATAATGCTTGTCTCAATAGACACTCTTACAATCAAATTTGCGGATTTTGCAGATAGATTTTCTGCTGCAGGAAAGGAAAACGGCGTTGATATACGTGTAATGCACGAGGATATATTCAACTCTATGCACAGGATTTGATATGCTCAATACCTACGATATTCTGGAAACTATTAAAATGATAACGGAGGAAAATCTGGATATCAGAACCGTTACGATGGGTATCTCGCTTTTTGACTGCGTATCTGACGATCCCGAAAGGCTTGAGGCTAAAATTTACGATAAAATCACAACGAGCGCAAAAAATCTCGTGTCAGTATGCGAGGAGCTGGAGCATACCTACGGAATCCCGATTGTCAACAAGAGAATATCCGTAACTCCCATATCCTACGTTGGCTCGACCCTCTCGCCGGATGGCTTCGTGCGCCTTGCAAAAATGCTCGACAGGGCGGCAAAGACGCTCGGTGTAAACTTCATTGGCGGCTATAGCGCCAACGTCCAAAAGGGAGCAATTAAGGGCGCGGTTAATCTTATAGAGTCAATTCCCGAGGCGCTTTGTGTGACCGACAACGTTTGCTCAAGCGTCAACGTCGCAAGCACGAAGGCGGGTATCAATATGGATGCTGTGGCCAGAATGGGCGAGATAGTAAAGGAGAGCGCGCGTCTTACTGCCGACCGCGACAGCATCGGATGCGCCAAGCTCGTCGTATTTGCCAATATGCCTGAGGATAATCCGTTCATGGCAGGCGCGGTCCACGGTATGGGCGAGAGCGATACCGTCATCAACGTCGGCGTAAGCGGACCCGGCGTCGTTGCCGCCGCAATAAAAAAGGCGGGCAGATGCGATTTTTCAACTCTTGCGGACACTATTAAGAAAATAGCGTTCAAAATAACTCGAGTAGGACAGCTTATTGCCTGCGAGGCGTCAAGAAGGCTTGGAGTTCCTTACGGTATAGTTGACCTCTCGCTCGCGCCCACACCCGCGCAGGGCGACTCCGTTGCCGAGATACTTGAAAATATGGGCCTTGAAATGACCGGCGCACACGGAACGACCGCAGCGCTCGCCCTGCTTAACGATGCCGTCAAAAAAGGCGGTGTTATGGCTTCAAGCCACGTGGGCGGTCTGTCGGGCGCGTTCATACCCGTCTCCGAGGACAGAGGTATGATTGAGGCTGTTAAATGCGGAAATCTGTCAATAGAAAAGCTTGAGGCTATGACCGCGGTTTGCTCCGTGGGACTTGATATGATAGCAATACCCGGTGATACGAGCGCAAGCACGGTTTCGGGAATTATAGCAGACGAGATTTCAATCGGCGTCGTAAACAATAAGACTACCGCCGTCAGGGTTATACCCGTGTGCAATAAAGACGTGGGAGATACCGTTGAGTTTGGCGGACTGCTCGGCTATGCTCCGATTATCCCCGTGCGTAAAAGCTCGTCGCTTGAATTTATCAGCAGAGGCGGCAGAATCCCCGCGCCTATTCATTCGCTGAAAAACTGAAAATATACCAAAGGGTGCGTAAAAATATCGCAAATTATCCGTCCTTGGCACCCGTCCTTCCAAAATACGCTCAGATGCGATAAAAGCTGAGCGTATTTTTCTTTTTTTGTCCGTTAATTTTACACGCCCCACGACAAAAACCGCTAAATATGCTTGATATAATGGTGATAATCAATCAAAAAAGAGGAATTGAAAAATGGACAGAAATAAAGAAAACGCACCCGGCTTTTTCTCGGGTGTCAAAGAAGCGTTTAACAGAGAAGCCTTAAAAAGACGCGGAAACGGCACCTTGCTTTTTGGCGATATTCTCGTTTTTGCTCTGGCATTCGTATTCGCGCGGTGTCACTTCGTGTTCGGTGCATATCCGCTCGCTATCGCATTTATATCGGTGCTTAAGAACGGAGTCTGGCTTGCCGTTTTCGGTGCCGTTTGCGGCTCCTTTTCGCTTGGCAGAGTCGGAGCAATCTATGCCGTAATAGGCCTTGTAACGCTCTTTTTACGCATCATAGTATCGGGCGGCTCGCACGGAGAGAAAAAGCTTTTTTCCGAGAGCCTTCCGCTGAAAATAGCCTCTGCCGGTGTCGGAGCGCTCGTGGGCGGCGTTTATCAGATACTTCTGAACGGATTTAGCGCCGAGTCGTTGCTCTTTGCGCTTTTCGGCATATCCCTTACGTCGGGATTCGTCTTTCTTTTTTCGGGCATATATCTTCTCGACATCGGAATTAAGGACGTGCTCTTTGCAAAAAAGACGATTTTTATGCGTAAGAGCTTTGCCAGCGACAAGGAAAAATTCGACCTTATTCTGTATACAGGCTCGCTTTTGGTGTTCGTGTATGCCGTCGGTATGTCGCTTGTCGATTATGATTTTCTGGGTATATCCGCTACGTACTTATATTCGGCAGTTCTGACCCTGTTTACCGCTAAGCGCTTCGGAACGGCACGGGCAATCGCGGTAGGATTTCTTTCCGCCCTGTCAAAGAGCGGAATCTACGCGGTCTCATTCGCGTTTGCGGGACTTGGCGCGGGGGTATTTTTCTCCTTCGGGGTCCCCTACGCCATTATAGCTGCCGCCTCCCTTCTTTCCGTGTACGGCTATTACGTCGGGGGCGTTGAGGGAATAGTATCAACAGCTCCCGAGTTTGTCCTCTCATCACTTTTGTTTTTGCCTGCCAACCGTTATCTTTCAAAGGAAAGAGAGGAGGAAAACGGAAATCGAGACAGCAAGTCGAGCGAAAGGATGGTCAATATCGCTTCGCTGAGCTATAAAAACAAGGGCGCCAGAGCGTCCGTTGACGTCGCGCTGTCCTCAATAAAATCCATGGCAAGGGTGCTTTCCGACGGAGGCAGGGGCGAGGGCGAGGTAAGCTACGAGGAGTACCGTGACTCGGTTGTAAAGGACGTGCGCGAGCATTGCCTTTCGTGCCCATCCTTTGACGCTTGCTCAGCGGAAAGCCCCGCCCCGTGTGCTGAAAATATTGATTTAATAGCAGAAAAGCTCTCAAAAAAGGAAAGACTTTTTATAGACGATATTAACCTTTTCCCAAAGTATTGCGCTCACAGAGAGGCGCTTTACGATAAGGTAATCAATAGCGCGCAGAGTCTGGAAAGCGCAGCGAAGAAAAACCGCCGTATGTCTATACGCTCCAAGGACTACGAGCTTATATACAGGGCGCTTTCCGAAAACCTTAAGGCAAGTGATGCAGAGCTTGGGTTAAACAGCCGTCAAAGCGATGAGATAAGAGCTCTTCTTGAGGATGCGGGCATAGGTGAGGCGAGCGCGAAAATTTTTGGCACGAGACGCCGTCATATAATAACGGCAGGCATCGACGAGGGCGGCAAAATCTCAACCTCAAGGGAGCTCAAGGAAGCTATTGAAAAAAAGCTTTCGGCGAAAATCACCGATGGCGAATTTTACAGGAAGGATAATTATATTCTTTGCGAATTTGACGAGCTTGAGAGACTTGAATGCTCTGTTGCGGTTTCCTCATCCGCTAAGTCAAGCGAGATTGTAAACGGAGACAGCATCGTGTCCTTTAGGGGCGAGGACGGAAGGTTTTACGCCCTGCTTTCGGACGGAGAGGGCAGCGGTGATGAGGCGCGCGAGGTCTCCGCTTTTGCCTGCGACTACCTGTCGCGTATGCTTAAGAGCTCCGTGTCCAAAAGCACCGCTATATCGTCCCTAAATCATATTCTCAAGAACAGAGAAAGGGAAAGGAGCGTTACACTCGACCTTTTCGAGCTCGATTTATACACGGGTGAGGGGGTATTCTACAAATGCGGTGCCGCCTCGTCCTATATAAAGCGTGAGGATTCAATCTTCAAGGTTCGCTCTCAGAGCGCGCCGATAGGTCTTATGTCTATGATAGACGCGGAAAGCATACGCGTAGATGCAAGACGCGGTGACTGCGTCATACTGCTATCCGACGGCGTATTGCCCGAAAACGAGGACAGCACTTGGTTTTTGGAGCTCGTCAACTCTAAAAGAGTCGGGGATATCAAGGAGTATGCCGATATGCTCCTCGAAAGCGCAAGAGGCCGTACCAGGACTAATGACGATATGAGTATTGCGATAATCAAAATAAACGAAAAACAGTTTTCTTAAATGCCCTTGCCGCGCTCGGTTGACTTTTTTCCCGTTTTGTGCTAACATATACGTATAAAATCACAGAAGTTAAACGGAAAAGCATATGGAAAAATTACTTGAAAAAATATATCGCTCAAAAAACAGCGTTACCTTCCTTCAGACGGTCTCGTACATATCCGTCGCGCTCGGAGCGCTCGGATTTCTTGCGGTGCTTTACCTGTCATATGAAAAATCGCTCCTTGAGGCTGTGAAGGTGCTCGTAATGCACGCCGTTCCGTTTGCCGTTGTAAGCGTGTTCAGACATTTCTTTAACGCAAAGCGGCCGTACGAGGTTTACTCGTTTTACGATGCAAGACCGAAGGACAAATGCGGAAAATCCTTCCCCTCGCGCCACGTTTTTTCCGCGTTCATTATAGCTACGTTCGCGCTCCGTTACTCCCTTTTGATGGGTATACTCCTTTTGGCGCTTGGCTTCTTGCTTGCACTGGCAAGGGTTTTGCTCGGTATCCACTTCGTGCGCGACTGCGTTGCCGGCGCGCTCATCGGAATAGCGTCAGCAGTTATAGGTATTCTTGTTTTGTAAGGCTAATGTTGCCCTTTGGGCAAAGCGGACAAGTCCCGCTAACGGAAAGCGAGAGCAAATCGGTTGCGCTGTAAACCGATTTGCTCTCGCTCTCTTTTTTGTAATATAGGCTTGGCTTTAGCCCATAATGCTTTTCATAGGCTAAATGAGATGAATCTCATTAAATCAATTTTCAAATTCTTTGATAAGAGGGTCGCCCGTTCTCAAGGAAGATGCATTTTATGCCGGACTGCCATTCTCATCACAGCTGTAAATTAACGGAATACCGTAAAAGCTCTCGTAAATTTTTTTGCAGTATTCGTAGTTTTTGTTCATCAAATCAAGTGAGCGCTTGCCTCTTGGCAAGGACTCGTCGGGGTATATCGGCTCGCCGACGAAGGGCTTGTAAATTTGAACGGGATAGCCGTCCTCGCCGATAACGTCGCTGTCCTTCATAGTAATAAAGCAGGGAACGATGGGAACGTTGTTGCGAACTGCGATATCAAAGCCGCCGCTCTTGTGCGGCTTCGGTTTTCTGTAATTGTACCACATGCTTTGCTCGGGATAAACGAGGACGCAGTTGCCCGTGCTGAGCGCCGTGTCCGCGGCCTTTAAAAACATATGCAGAGTTTCTTTGTTCGAGCTTAAGGGAAGGGTGTTGCAGTTGCGCATAAGAAAGCCGTAAAAGCCGGGGAAAGAGGTGTAGTTGCCCTCGCGTATGACTCGGAACATTCTGCCGTAGTGCCCCGACGCATCAAAGACGTATTGCATAACGAAGCTGTCAAATGCGTTGAAGTGATTGCAGGTGATAATTGCGTTTTCGCATTTGCCGATATTCTCCGCGCCCACGATTTCATCAATAAATATTTCCCGGTTTTTTATAGCCTTTTTGAAAAAGCGTCTTGCCAGAAAAAACGCAAAACGGCGCTTTGCGGAGGCGACTATGCCGCGGTTGAGATAATTTACGTTGTCGGGAGTGAGGGGCAGCGTAGGCGGGTCGTCCTCAACGTCCTTATCGAAAATCCCCTCTCTTTCAAGCGCGTCTATTTTTTCAAGCACGCGCACCCTGTCCGCGCTTCTGCTCTTGTTCAAGCGATTAAGATAGTTATCCTCTCTGTTGATTTCTCTTGTGGCAAGCTCAACGAGCGCCTCTTGCGACACTCTGTCGCGCTCGCGCATTTCATCCGTGTAGGACTCCAGCTCGCAAATTATTTTCTCCCTCACGCTCGTCTTGTCAGCATAGCTCCAGAAGATATCGGAGTGCCTTGTGTCCCTGTACTTCCACGGCTTGTTTGTCATTATGTAATGTATGATCCCGGCCTCGCTTATCGGGTACGGGATTTCACCGTAAACCTCGGTGTTCCAGCGCTGGTCAAGCCATAAAACCTTGTCCTTGCAGAGTACGTTAAGATAGTCCTGGTCCTGCGTTACGACAAAGTCGTACTCAGAGAGCAGACTTATAAAGCGGCTGAGCATATTCTTCTCTCTGAAAAGGCGACAGTTTAAAAGAAGCACGCCTGCGTTGAAATACTCGTGTCTGCTGTTTCCAAGCACCGCCTCGCAGTAATCCCCGAACACATTTGTTTGAATCATTGCCTGCTCGTGACAGGCTCCGACTAAAAATTCACCTAAATCGGTTTTATAAAGCTCGCTTATATCTCCGTTTACCACGGTATCGCTGTCAATATAAATAGCCTTGTCTATGTCCTTGAACATATCTGCTATGAAAAGTCTGAAATACGTCGTTTTCGAGTAGTAATCCCTGAGCGGAAGATTGGATACCGAGGCCAAATACTCACTCACGTCGTTAAACTCGATTTTAAAGCTATCGTTCTGCAGTGCTAAAAGAGAGCTTTTTTCATCCTCGGATACGTGGGTGTAAAGCACGTGAACGTTGTATTTATACTCCTTGCTTGCGTTTTCCATAATTGAAACAAGCGATACGACAGTGTACTTAATAAATGCATCGTCACATGCATAAAAAATTTCTACCGTTTTGTTGTCACTCATAAGTTAACCTCACTTTCAAGTTCGCTGTCTGTCGGTCTCGACATATCCAGATTATAAGATGTAAAAGCAAAGAATGTCAAGGAAAATTCGACAAAAATCCATCTACGCTTAATATTGTGCCATTCTACAAACTGTAGAAAGGCGCTCTACTCTCTATTTTCAAGAGAATTTTACACAAAATGTAAACTAAAATTAACATTTAAGGGGCGTTTTCGGGATTTTGGCATACAAAGCGGCATCTGCCAAAAGGCTCAATAGGTATCTTTGCGGTCGTTAAAACGAATTTAGCGGTTTTACACAATTAAAAACGCACGCGCTTGTGCAAAGTGTAGAAAGTTAATTATGTTTACAAACTTGACCTTGACTTATTATATTTAATGTGATATTATTTTGCTGATTAAAGTAGAGTGATTTTCGTTGTTGATTGTTGTTCAAAACTAAATCGCTGCTTTTTAACAAATTATTTTTAAGGAGAGAAAAATGAAAAAGAAACTGATTTGTCTTGTTCTTGCAATGGCAATGCTTCTTTCATGCGGTCTCATTCTGACGTCCTGCGACGACGAGGGAACAACGTGCACCGAGCACAAGGACCTTGATAAAAACGGCAAGTGCGACGTATGTCAGGCCGATATGGATGCAGAGTGCAGCCACGTTGACGAGGATGAGGACGGCGAGTGCGACGAGTGCGGCGAAACGCTGGATGACGGCGGCGATAACGGCGGCAATGACGGCGGCAATGACGGCGGCGGCGACGGTGAAACAACCAACTATGATGACATAGATTGGGAAGAAACGAAAATCATCTTCCAGATGACGCACAACTCCGACTCCGGTCAGAACCCCTCCGGATGCGAGAGATATCTTGCAGGCGAGTACGAGGGCGTGGATACTGACGATATCGACGACTGGGTTGTAGAGCGTAACGTTGCGGCTTACCTTACTACAAAGGTAGACGTTGAATACCTTTACTACAAGGACGTTGCTGACTATGACATGTCTCACGTTGGCGACGTAATTTACAGAACTATCTTCTCGGGCTCACAAAAGGATAACCCCGATATTTACTGTAACTTCAACGCGACCATGGTGGCACTTTCTCTTAAGGGATGCTGGGCAAACCTCAAGTCGGAAACCAAGGGTAAGAACTACCTTCAGTTCAACTACGAGGGATACGACGAGGACGTTGATGACCTTGGATACATGTACGATTACATGGAAAACTGCACGCTTTCTATGCAGAAGATGTACGTTCTTGCATCCGACTACTTTATGGACCTTATCAGAGCCTTCTACATAGTTCCCGTTAACGTAAAGCTTCTTGAGTCTGTCGGTAACAACATCACGGGCGACCTTGACGGCGACCAGCAGTTCACTCTCGAGGACTTCTACGAGGAAGTAAGAAGAAAGAATTGGGACTTTGACCTTGTTGCTGCGTACAGCGCGGCTATCTATGCTCCCAGCGCGAGCAACACGACCGGTGGCGAGAGCATTCACGACAAACTCGGTTGGGCGATTTCCAACAACGGTATGTGCGGCTCGGGTGTGCTTTACACGACTCCTATTACTATTATAAATAAGATTCCCAACGCAGACGGCACTGATTACGAATACAGCTATCCGGAAGAGTCTCCTCGCCTGTATACGCTTTGCGATAATCTCAGAGAACTTATGGACAAGACGGGCGTAATGGCAGTAGGTAGAGACCTTTCTCACAAGGAGTACGGCAACCTTGCGGACGACGCAATCAGAAAGAGATTCTGCGAAGACCAGATTCTTTTCGGCGGAATAATCCTTCTCGGCTCTCTTGAGTATGCTGAGTACCAGACTCTTAAGGGAAGCTCGGGCTTCGGCGTAGTTCCCGTTCCCTTCTACTACGACGCAAGCGATGATCCCGAGGCAAGATACCTTACCGGTATTCACAACAGCGGACGTAGCGGCGGTATTGCTGTAACAACCAGCAACTTCACCGCGTGCACCGCATTTATCGACTATCAGTCAACACACTCAACGGACATCCTTAACGAGTACTACGACTACAAGCTTCAGTATCAGGTAGTTAACGGTAGCGATAGCCAGGGTACAGTTGAGATTCTTCAGTATATCAGAAGCAACGTACGTTCCAACTTCGACAAGACGATGGAAGACGCTATTAACGGTTACCACGATGCATATGACGATGAGTGGCACGTAATTATCTGCGCGAACGGATACTACGTTGATATCCGTGATTCTTACAAGGCTCTGTATGATACGAAGATGACGAGACTTGATAACGTGCTTAAGAAATATCCGGCACTTCCCGCATAATCGAAAACCTTTAAAGCTTTCATTGCCCTCGCGCATCTGCGAGGGCAATTTTTAAAAATGAAGGAGAAAAAATGATAAGAGTAATTCTGGCATCTGCGTCACCGCGCCGACGCGAGCTTCTGTCGAAGATGATTTCACGTTTCGAGATAATAGTAGAGGAAATCGACGAGAGCTTGCCAAGCGACGTTCATCCGCGCGACGGAGTGCGGCTTCTGGCAGAACGCAAGGGAAAAGCGCTTTTAAATTCCCACAAACTCAATCAAGTGGGGAGTTTGGTTGAAAATAACCTGGAAAAAAGTCAAGAAGTGGATAATTACATCTTGGATTCACTCAAAAACCGAGGGTCTTGTGGTGAATGTATGATAATTTCATCTGATACACTGGTTGAAATTGATTCAAAGCCGCTTGGAAAGCCGTCCTCACCCGAGGATGCTTTTGAAATGCTCAGTATTCTTAAGGGAAAAGTGCACAACGTGCATACGGGAATTGCCGTGCATTACAAAGGAAGAGTTTACAGTGATACAGCCAACTCTGCTGTGTATTTTAAGGATTTTTCAGATGAAAAGGCGTGGGAATACATAAAAAGCGGTGAGCCTATGGATAAAGCAGGCGCATACGCAATACAGGGCGCAGGAGTGGAGCTTGTATCTAAATTTGATGGCGATTTTGATACGATTGTGGGGCTGTCGCTCAATTTAACGAAAAAACTCATAAAAAAGGCGCTTGAAAATGAATAAAGGACAAAAAAGACAGAGGCTTGCCCTGATAGCGGACCGCCTTGAAGAAATTTATCCGATAGCTCCTTGCGCGCTTGAATACGGGGGAGATGGCTGGAAATTGCTCGTGATGGGCAGACTGTCCGCCCAATGTACCGACGCGCGAGTAAACGAGGTTTCAAAGGTGCTTTTTGAAAAGTACCCGACCGCTGAGGTATTGGCTCGGGCAGGCGTTGCGGACGTGGAGAGCATAATCAAGCCCTGCGGACTTTACCGTATGAAGGCTAAAAACATCATAGACGCCTCAGCGCGGCTTGTTGACGATTATAACGGAATTATTCCGAGGAGTATGGATGAGCTCTTGCGCTTTGAGGGCGTAGGCAGGAAGATTGCGAATCTTTTGCTCGGCGACCTTTACAGGCTTCCGTGTGTCGTGTGCGACACTCACTGCATAAGAATTTGCGCGCGGCTCGGTATGTATTCCGAAAAAGAAAAAAATCCCGACAGGGTGGAAAAAATCTTACGCGAGCTGCTTGATTTGAGCCGCGGCAGCGATTTTTGCCACAGGATAGTCCTCTTCGGACGCGAAATTTGCACCGCGAGAAGTCCGAAATGCAAGGAATGTCCCCTTGCGGACCTATGCGAGAAAAATCTTGCTCTCTTACGGAAGAAGGGAGATGCGTGATGGAAAAAATCAAGGTTGATTTGCCGATAATCGTTGAAGGTAAGTACGATAAAATCACCCTCTCGTCGGCTGTTGATGCAAGAATTATCACACTCTCCGGCTTTTCTGTATTTAATTCCAAGGAAAAGCAGCTTTTGATACGCCGTCTTGCCGAGGCGGGAGGTATTATACTTCTTACCGACAGTGACAGCGGCGGCAAGCAGATACGCTCCTTTCTTTCGGGCATTGTGCCGAGCGACAAGCTCTATCACGTATATATACCGCAGATAAAGGGAAAGGAAAAGCGTAAAAGCGCTCCCTCAAAGCAGGGACTTCTCGGTGTTGAGGGTATGGAAAGAGAGCTGCTTTTAAAGCTTCTTTCACCGTTTGAGAGCGGTAAAGGATATAAAAAATCATCTCGCTTATCGGAAAGGGAAGTGACGAAAACCGAGCTTTTTCTTGACGGATTGTCAGGCAAGGAAAATTCATCACAAAGACGCGCGCGGCTCTTGGAGCTTTGCTCTTTGCCTGCCGATATGAGCGCAAACGCTATGCTTGACGCGATAAATATGCTTTATACCTACGGTGAGTATAAGGACTTACTTTCCAAAATTTAAAAATGCCCGGCAGAGAACGGATTTTTTCCCGAATTTGCGGGGCTTTTTGCTTCATAAGGCATTTTGTGCATAAAATGTAATTATTTTTCGAAATAGATTGATAAAATTTTGTCGTTTTCCTATTTACTTTTGTGTTAGCATGTGCTATAATACTTAATTGGTAATAAATCTTATTACTACTGAGAATAAATTTTATTATTAAATATAAATTTACGGAGGACAAACGAAATGGTAGAAAGAAAGAAAATTTCTATGGATGGTAACACTGCCGCGGCTCACGTTTCTTATGCGTTTACCGAGCTTGCTGCCATCTACCCAATCACTCCCTCATCCAATATGGCTGAGGTTACCGACACTTGGAGCGCATCCAACAAGAACATTTTTGGCGAGCCCGCAAAGAACATCTTTGGTCAGAACGTCAAGGTTGTAGAAATGCAGTCTGAGGCAGGCGCAGCAGGCGCAGTTCACGGTTCGCTTGCATCGGGCGCGCTCACAACCACTTACACCGCATCTCAGGGTCTTCTTCTTATGATTCCCAATATGTATAAGATTGCGGGCGAGCTTCTTCCTTGCGTAATTCACGTATCCGCAAGATGTGTAGCTTCTCACGCTCTTAACATTTTCGGTGACCATTCCGACGTTTACGCATGCCGTCAGACAGGCTTTGCTATGCTTGCTGAGACTAACGCGCAGGAGGTTATGGACCTTGGCGCTGTTGCTCACCTTTCTACAATCAAGGGCAGAGTCCCCTTCCTTAACTTCTTCGATGGCTTCCGTACGTCTCACGAGATTACTAAGGTTGCCGCTTGGGATTACAAGGACCTTGCCGAGATGGTTGATATGGATGCAGTTAAGGCATTCCGCGACCATGCTCTTAACCCCGAGACACCCGCTCTTCGCGGCTCTGCTGAGAACGGAGACATCTTCTTCCAGCACAGAGAGGCCTGCAACCCCTACTACGAGGCGCTTCCCGCTATCGTTGAGGAGTATATTGGCGCAGTAAACGAAAGACTCGGTACAAACTATCAGCTCTTCAACTAC
>JAZRNI010000208.1:0-2581 GCA_045648105.1 Eubacteriales bacterium
CAAAAGGAAAAAAAAAGGCGCTACAAACGGGGAGGGAATGGTGGCGCTAGATCAGAGGTTGAGCCGGCGGCGGGCCGGGCAGGATAATCCCGTTAAAATGTCCAAACTTAAAAATAAACGACAACAATACTGTTGCAATGGCAGCCTAAGGGCTGTGCCGCGGCTCATTAATGCCGCCCGTACCGCAGGAGAGGACTACGGCTCCTGCCGTGCGTCAAATCAGTAGTGCACGTGAACCGATAGTTAGCTTTTGTATCGGTCACGCATAAAAAAGCTACCCTGACGAAAGCCTGTCAATCGGCGTTCCGATGTGGGAAATTCAATAGACTGACTGCACACGGAGAAGCTTATATCAAGAGGTTTTTGGACACGAGTTCAATTCTCGTCGTCTCCACCAACGCAAAGGCGCCCAAATGGGAGCCTTTTTTGCGTTGGTGGAGGCGACGTGTGAATTGAACTTGCTCGCGCTACGCAGTAATTTAACTTTCGCACTAAGGTATGCAATAGGTATTTGTTCAAGCAAGGCGCGAGCGCGAATCGAGTTCACATACGCGCCGAAGAGCGCGTCGTGCTCGCACGTAAGCGGCAAGGCGCAGGTATATTCGCCAAAGGCAAAATTCTCGCAAGCACAGTTTTTTTAAAAACCTACTTGAAAAAGCAATAAAATCGTGTTAAAATAAAGAAAAAGCTTATAGGAGAGACAGCGGAAAACGGGATACAACAGTATGAATTTTAAAAGCTTCGAGCTTTGCGACTCGCATATGCACCTTACCTGTCCTGTGACAGTTGACTATACGGTTTTAATGCTTCGTGAGATTATGGAGCATTTTTCCTATTCGAGGATAGCTTTAATGTCGCTTACAACGGGCGTTGATAGAAACGCCGACTACATAAGTAATCTTAAGGCTATTTACGCAAAAGAAAAAATCAACAGGGAAAGGGCAGACAGCGTATTCGTCTACGGCACGCTTTTTCGCTATTTCGACGAACGCGACACGGCTGACGGCTATCTTGAACAGCTTAAAACCTTTTGGGCAATGGGTGCTGACGGTCTAAAGCTCCTTGACGGCAAGCCTACCGAGCGTAAGAGAATCGGAAAAAAGCTTTCCGACCCCATATACGATAAGATGTACGCATATGCCGAGGAAAACGGTATTCCCGTCACGATGCATATCGCAGACCCCAAATACTACTGGGGTCCGAAGGAAAACCTCTCCGAATATGAGGTAACTCACGGCTGGTGGTATGCTGACGGCACGTTTCCTTCCTTTTATGAGTATTTTAACGAGCTGTGTGAGATTCTCGACAAGTTCCCGCGCCTTAAGCTTTGCGTTGCCCATTGCGCCTACCTTGCCGATGAAATCGATAAGCTCACAGCGTTTATGGAAAAATACGAAAATGCATCAATAGACCTCACCCCCGGTACTATCAATCTCTTATATATATCGCAAAACGGCGATGCTTGGCGCGAGTTCTTGAAAAAATACGCGCATCGCGTCTACTTTGGCACCGATACCAACAACTATAAAATCGACGAGCCTAATTCGGACGCGAAATACGATTTTTTAACAGCTCCCACAGACCTTAGAAGACTGCTTGAAAAGAGCCCCGACGAGCCGTTCGATATGGACATCGGACGCATAGTTCCGCTGGGACTTGACGAACAAACCCTGGCAGAGCTCTACTGCGGCAGCCACAAGAAGCTCCACCCCCACGCAAGACCGATTGACAGGTCGCTTGTGCTTAAGGAAGCAAAGCGCGCAATGCAAGCCTTTGATAATATCGAGCAGTTCTACGAGACCCCCGAAGACTGCGAGCTTGAAATGAATAATCTTGAGAAAATAATAGAATATTTTGAGTAGCGCATAAGGGCTGACAGAAGAAAACTGTCAGCCCTTATAGCTTTGAACGGTTGAAATATTCACAAAAACATGATATACTATTATTGAGAGATAAGTAATTATACGGAGGTGACTTTTATGAAAATTCAATTTATCGGAGCAGCGCAGGAAGTAACCGGCAGCTGTACCTTGCTTGAAATCAACGACAGATATTATCTTGTCGATTGCGGTATGGAGCAAGGGATTGATGTATTTCAGAACGTTGCCTTGCCGATCTCACCGAGTCAGGTCGATGCGGTCTTTTTAACACACGCGCATATCGACCATTCGGGAATGTTGCCAAGACTTTATAAGGACGGCTTCCGTGGCATTATATACGCAACAGAGGCAACGGTAAGGCTTGCCGACATCATGCTTAAGGATAGTGCTCACATTCAGATAAGCGAAACCGAATGGAAGAACAGAAAAGCGGAACGCTCCGGTGACGAGAATCAGCAGCCTACCTATACCTTGGAGGATGCGATTGGCGCCATAAAGCTCTTTCGCGGTGTTCCTTACGATCAAAAGATCACCGTATCCGCAGGTGTGGATATTCGCTTCACGGATATTGGGCATCTTCTCGGCTCTGCGGCAATCGAGATATGGCTGCGTGAGGGTGAGAATGACAGAAAGATCGTATTCAGCGGTGATGTGAAGTCGGAGGCCAAGCGGTCTTAGGAAGACAACCTTCCTGGTCAACT
>JAZRNI010000209.1:0-3895 GCA_045648105.1 Eubacteriales bacterium
AAAGCTCCTTCAGGTATTCTGCAAGGGCGTCAAGCTCTCTGTCGTAAACAAGTGTATTGACGGTCACGTAGAGCTTGACGTTGTGAAGATGCGTATATTGAACTGCGCGTGTCAGCTCATCAATATCGAAATTTTCGGCAAATGCCCTCGCGCCAAAGCTTTTGCCGCCAACGTAGACGGCATCGGCACCCGCTGCAACGGCGGCGATAAGCGCATCAAAATTACCCGCAGGGGCGAGCAACTCCGGCAAGAGCGTCGTTCTTCTCATTTTTTACTTCCTTTTCGTAATTATTATGAATATATTTTAGCAAATTACGAAGACTTTGTCAATAGATGCGCGTTATACAAATAGTGGACGCAGCTGCTTTTTATCGAGCATTGCGCGGTATGCCTCGTAAACTCTGTCGAAATCGCAAACAAGCGAATGTGGCTTTTTTTCGGGGTTATCCTGTCTCATCGGAAGCATATAAACCGATTTGCGAGACAGAGCAAAGGCAATATTCTTCAAATTCTGCGACATTGCGTCGTTGCTCGCAAGGCAAATAAGCGTAGGGCGGTCGCAGCGCAGGTGCGCCTTGATGGCCATAGTTACCGCTCCGTCCGTAATTCCCGAGGCAAATTTAGCAAGAGTATTGCCCGTGCAGGGTGCAACGATAAGTGCGTCGAGAGCGCTCGTAGTGCCAAGCGGCTCGGCATCACTTACACTGTGGATAATTTTGTGTCCGGTAAGCGCTTCTACCTCTTTTCTGAAATCCTCTGCCTTGTAAAATCTTGTGTCGGTGCTATAGACCCGCTCACTCATAATCGGCTGTATTTCTATTCCCATTTCCAAAAAGCGCGAAAGCGCCGAAAGAGAGTCCGACAGAGTGCAAAACGAGCCGCAAAAAGCGTAGCCTATCACTGTTTATACCCCTTTTAGAAATCTTAAAATTGCTTGGTAATATATTTTGCCGCCGCTCACAGGATACATAAGCTCAGGTATGGAGCTTAGGTACTCTACTCCCTCGACCCCCTTGAAGTTGTCGCCTGAGGCAAGCTCGATTATTCGCATATCGTCAGGTATTTTGCCACCCTTAAACGATGGGGCAAGATTAGTCGGAGCGGTGTTTACAAGAAGGTCAAGACCGCGAAAATCGCGCACGCCCCCAACGGTAAGGCTCACGTCATAGCCGTTTTCGGACAGCTCCATAGCGTTTTTCTCGCTGGTCGTGTAAACGCGCGCCCTTCCGCCAAGAAAGCTTATCATACGGAACAGAGCCTTTCCTATACGCCCGTATCCGACAATACCGATTTTCATATCGGAAAGCGAGGTGTCAAAGCTTGAAAGTATATATCCGAGCGCTCCCTCGGCGCTTAATACCGCGTTATCGTAAACGAATTTTTCATCAAGACTTAAATCAAGGTATCTCGCTCCAGAATTCAGTATACAATCGCATATATTGAGTGGAATTTTATACCCGACGATCAGCGTGCCTTCGCCGCAGCCTTCCAAGATTTTTTCAATTTCGGTGTCGCTTCCGTTTATAATTTTTCCATCCTTAGTCGTAGGAATGGGCAAGAAAACAAGGTGCAGCTTGTCGATTGTCCGTTCGAACAATTCCTTTGCAATTCTGCACCTTTTGCTTTCCCCATATTTTTCAATATTCATTCGTCTCTCCATCCAAGAGAACTTTTTTGGGCGGTAAACAACCGCCTGATATTAATATATGGAATTTTTAAAATTAGTTGCCTTGGGTATTCATTTTCTCGCTTATTTTGTTTACAAGCGACTTGCCTTTCTTATACACCGTTACAGCGCCGAGCGTAACGAGCGCTCCAACCGTCAGCAAAAATCCCTTTTTCCCCTTTTTCTTAACGTCCTTGTAAGTGTTCACGCGCATCTCTCCTTTGCTTTTTTATTATCTTGCCCTATAAATTCGGAATTTATAATCTTTAGGTTGACAATTTTTTTTATGTAGTGTAAAATATATGTGTAAAAATTTATGGGTGAGGTGTAATATGCGCTGTAATAATTGCGATTTTGACGGCGAATTTGTAAACGGAGCTTGCCCCGTTTGCCGCGAGAAGCCTTCGGAAAACGAAATAATGAATATAAAAAGCAAACTCGAGCTTGCGCTAAAAGAAAAAAATCACGAGGATACCGTTTTGTACTACGAGACCCTTGTGAATATCGGTGATACGGACGCTGAGCGCGATTATGCCCGCTTGCTTGAGGACGGAGTGATTGTTCCTCAGAATACTTACAGAGCAATGGAGCTTTACGAAAAAGCGGCGCTTAAAAACGACGGTATGAGCGCTTATAAATACTCAAGATATTTGGTAGACGTCAGCATAGACAAGGCGAGCTTCTGGCTTATTTATTCAGCGGTGCTTGGCGAGCATTGCGCTTACGCAGAGACGGCAAAGGAGCTTTCTTTGATGGGTAAGGAAAGGGAAGCTAATCATTTCTATACGCTTGCGTCCGACTGCGACCATAAGGAAGCCACCTTTATCCTCGCAAAAAGATATTACCAGGGAATTGGCTTTGATGAGCCTATGGAGACGGCGGCAAAATGGTATATTAAAAAATACAGAATCCCGCCGATTTACGCGCTTGCTCTCACGTTCAAGCTGAGAAAGATAAAGGCTAAAGAGCCACCCCGTGTTGAATTTAACGAGGATGCCTTTCTTCGCTTCCTTGCCAGAATGTCTCTTGACGTCGAGTGCGACAGCGCGACTCTTACCCTTTGTGAGATGCTTGGACGCCGGGGCGACGTCGGTGCGCTTGCTTCTGCCGGAATGATGAAAATCAAGGGTGTGGGAGTCAGCGGCAAGAGCGAGGAGGGTATGCGTATACTCCGCGAGTGCGCCTTGCGCGGCTCAAGCGATGCGTATATTACACTCGGCGAGCTTTACCGCGAGGGCGTTTATATTCCAAAGGACGTAAACGCATCCGTGTTCAATTATGAAATGGCAGCCAAGGGCGGCAGAGCCGATGCTTACGAGGCGCTTGGCGACATTTATACAGACGGCAAGGATATTGCGCGTGATTTCATAAAGGCGCTTAACTATTACGAGCAGGCAGCCAAGCTTGGAAGCGTAAAAGGAGAAAGGCGCGCAGGCGAGATTATAAGCGAAAGAGAAAAGCTTTATAGGCACGCAAGCCTCACTCCTGACGATGAGGAAAAATTCAAACTGTTCGCGATATCCGGCGCAATGGGACACCCAATGGCAACCACGCGCCTTGCGGAGTGCTATGAAAAGGGCATCGGCGTCAAAAAGGATAGCGTAAGCGCATACAATTTCTATCTTGACGCTGCCGAAAGAGGTGAAAACGGCGCGCTTATTCCGCTTGGCAAATGCTATCTTAACGGCTTTGGCGTTAACCGCGACTTTGCAATCGCGCTTGCGATATTCACAAGAGCGGACAGGCTCGGAGACAAGAGAGCTGCGGAATATATCAAAAAAATCTACGAAAATAAAAAGAAAAAAATCGCAAAGCGCGTTTACTCACAGGCAATGCGTCTCGTTCATCTGCATAAGCCCGATATAGCCGTAGAGCTTCTTTCACTGGCAGAGGGGCTTGAGTATCCGAAGGCAATTTACTCGCTCGGATGTCTTTACGAGTTTGGTATGGGCGTTCCCACCGACAAGGACAGAGCATACGCAATGTACGAGCGCGCATATAAGCTTCTCTTCCGTGACCCGCGTTCGAGATTCAAGCTCAGTATATTGAGAAAAGCGAAGGCTGTTTTGTAATTTAAAAATAAAAAAAGAACCGAGCCTCAAGTAAAATCACTTGATTTATCGGTTCTTTTCTCATTTATAATAATTTTATTCCGGCAGCCTCGCATAAGATGCGCGTTTGCTCGTCCCAGATGCTGCACTGTACCTCGCCGATATGAGCACAACCGAG
>JAZRNI010000210.1:0-6071 GCA_045648105.1 Eubacteriales bacterium
TGAAAATGCGGTATGTCACTTTGCTGTTGGCCGCGGATTTACAAATCTGCTCGTTGACTATGCAAAGTACAGCGAGGAAGAGGCGCACGCAAAGGGCATCAACGACTCGATTTCTCACGTTGACTTTATGATTGGTACTGCCGACCTTTCCATTACAGGCACGACTCGCGACGGAAAGACGGTTGAGATATTCAAGGACGGAGAATGGGCGATATAGCATAAGGGACTATTTCGCACTTGAGAGAAGCTTCACCGCGTTTAAGCATAGACAAAAAAAATCCTTAGCTTAACGCTTGCAAAGCAAGCTCAAGCGTTTAACAAGTCTAATACGAAGCTGATAAAAAAGGTCGAAAATACCACGATTTACGGTGTTTTCGACCTTTATTGTTTATTTTTTGCCAGAACTGCGTGGGCGCATCTGAGTCCGTCGTATGCAGACGAGACGATACCGCCCGAATAGCCTGCGCCCTCACCGATTGGGTAAAGCCCCGAAAAGCCGAGCGCCGAAAAGTCCTCGCCGCGCAGTATGCGTACGGGAGAGGTTGAGCGGGTTTCGACGCCTGTGAGGGTTGCGTCCGGAAGATAAAAGCCCTTCATCCAAGAGTCAAATTCGCCAAGCGCCATCTTTAACGAGTCCGTAATAAAGGACGGCAGGCATCTATCAAAGCAAGACCTTTCGACACCGCGCGGGTAGCTTGGGATTACCGAGCCGAACGCAGCCGATGGGTCGTTTGACATAAAGCCGTCAAGGCGTATAGCTGGCGCTGCGTAGCCGCCGAAAAGCGAAAACGCGCTTTCCTCAATTTTTCTCTGATAATCAAAGCCGCAAAGCGCCCCTGTGCCGAAATCCTTGGGGTTTACGGAAACCAAAAGCGCGCTGTTAGAGTTTTCTGCATCTCTTTTGTACTCGCTCATACCGTTAGTAACAATCGCCGAGGGGCTTGAGCTTGCCGCGGCGACGGTGCCGCCCGGACACATACAGAAGCTATATACGCTCCTGCCGTTTTTAAGGTGGGTTACAAGGTGGTAGGATGCAGTCTCAATATCCTTTGGATGGTCCTTGCCGTAGACGAGTGTGTTAATATATTCGCGCGGATGCTCGATTCGCACGCCTATACCGAACGGCTTGCTTTCCATTCTTACACCGATGCTCTTTAGCATACGGAAAACGTCTCTTGCGCTATGCCCTACCGCTAAAAAGACATTATCCGTCTCAACAAAACGCACCTCGGAGTCACAAACGTACTCTGCTCCCGCGATTTTGCCGTCTTTTATCTTAAGAGAGCTAAAGCGAGCGCCGAATATAAATTCTCCGCCAAGCGATATGATTTTTTCTCTTATGTTTTTTACTATGATGGGAAGCCTGTCCGTACCGAGATGCGCGCTTTGCGAGAATTTTATCTCCTCGGGCGCACCCGCCTTTACAAGCTCCGAAAGAATTTTGCTTTTATATCCGTCAAGCGTACCGACCTTCAGCTTTCCGTCGGAATACGTGCCTGCGCCCCCCTCGCCAAACTGCAGATTGCACTCTGTATCGAGTATGCCGAGCTGATTAAAAAGAGCAATTTTTTTCTCACGGGCAGAAACCGAAAGTCCGCGCTCGAGCACTATCGGACGCGCGCCCGACTCGGCAAGACAAAGAGCGGCAAAGAGACCTGCGGGTCCGCTGCCGACCACAACGGGCCGCAGCTTTAAATTCGAGGCGGGGGTGCTGTACTCCGGCGGTATATACTCGCTTACGCGCTTTTTCATCTTGAGCATACCCGACTCCTTTTGCAGAGTGAGGCTCAGGGCAAGCGTCATTTTATAACGGATTGAATCCGCCTTTACGTCAAGCGAGCGCTTTAAAATCTCGATATTTAAAATCTCGTCCCTTGAAAGCGGATACTGCGATATAAGAGCATCCTTAAGGCTCTCGCTGTTATAGCTCAAGGGCGCGGTAATATCAAGCTTAATCATTTTTATTTTGTGTCAGATATTCGTTTATAGACCTTGCCGCTGCCTTGCCCGCGCCCATGGCGGAAATAACGGTTGCTGCGCCGGTAACGGCATCTCCGCCCGCGTACAGTCCGTCGCGCGAGGTCTTGTGACTCTCGTCAACGATAATTCCGCCGCGAAGGTTAACCGCAAGTCCATCTGTGGTGTCCTTGATAAGAGGATTGGGGCTTGTGCCTATTGACATAATTACCGTATCGGTGGGAATTGTAAACTCGCTTCCCTTTATCTCAATAGGACTGCGCCTGCCGCGCGCGTCCGGCTCTCCAAGCTCCATTTTAACGCACTCGATTGCATTGACAAAGCCGTATTTGGGGTCGTTTTTGTGACACGGGTCGGTATATCCGAGAATCCTTTTGGGATTTGTAAGCAGAGAAAATTCTATTCCCTCCTCCATTGCGTGCTCTACCTCCTCGCGCCTTGCGGGAAGCTCATCCATTGAACGTCGGTAGATTATGCGTACGCTTTTCGCGCCGAGTCTGGGCGCGGTTCTTGCCGCGTCCATAGCAACGTTACCGCCGCCTACAACGGCTACGTTACCGCCCTTCATAATAGGTGTATCGGGATTGTCCTTATACGCCTTCATAAGATTTGAGCGAGTCAAAAATTCGTTTGCGGAATACACGCCCTTAAGGCTCTCGCCCTCAATTCCCATAAAGCTCGGCAATCCCGCTCCACTGCCTATATATACGGCAGAATATCCGTCAAGGAAAAGCTCGTCAACGGTGAGCGTCTTACCTATGATTACGTTAGTCATAATATTTGCACCCATAGCGCGAAGATTGTCAACCTCGCGTTTAACTATGGACTTCGGAAGTCTGAACTCGGGTATTCCGTAAACGAGAACACCGCCCGCGGTATGCAGAGCCTCAAAGACGGTAACGTCATAGCCGAGTCTGAGAAGGTCGGAAGCGCATGCAAGCCCGGAGGGACCTGAGCCGACGACGGCGACCTTCATACCGTTTTTCTCTATATTTTTCTCTGCGATTTGCGTGTGTGAGTTATGCCAGTCGGCAACGAAGCGCTCCAATCTGCCTATAGCTACGCTCTCGCCCTTAATACCTCTTACGCAATATTTCTCGCATTGATTTTCCTGCGGACATACTCTGCCGCAGACTGCGGGAAGGCCCGAGGATTCTGAGATAATCTCATACGCGCCTTCAAAATCAAGCTCTCTGAGCTTGTTGATAAATTCGGGGATACGTATATTAACGGGACAGCCCGAGACGCAAGGCATATTTTTACAGTTTAAGCATCTTGCGGCTTCCTTTAACGCAAGCTCTTCTGTGTAGCCGAGTGCTACCTCGTCAAAGTCACACGAGCGCTCCTTAGGGTCTCTCAGGGGCATTTCGGTTCTTTTTAGCGACATATCAGCCATTATTTCCCTCCTTGAAGAGATTGCAAGTCTGTTCGTACTTATGTCTTTCAAAATCGCGGTACATACTTGCGCGCGACATAGCCTCGTCGAAATCTACCTCGTAGCCGTTAAAATCAGGGCCGTCAACGCAGGCAAATTTCGTTATTTTCTCACCGTCGCGGTTAAGTGTAAGACGGCATCCGCCGCACATTCCCGTACCGTCAATCATAATCGGGTTCATAGAAACCTCGCATGGTATGCCTGTCGGCTTAGTTGCGAGAGTTACGAATTTCATCATAACAAGCGGGCCTATGGCGATAAGCTTATCGAATTTTTCACCCTTCGAAAACATCTCGTTTAAGGGCATACACACGTTACCCTGCTGTCCGTAAGAGCCGTCGTCGGTCATAACGAAAAGTCTTTCGGATACCGCGCGGAATTCGTCCTCAAGTATCACAAGCTCGGAATTTCTAAATCCGATTACAGCGGTAACACGCGCGCCAAGCTCGTGGAGCCTTTGTGCAATCGGGAGTGCTATCGCGCAGCCGACTCCTCCGCCTACTATACATACGTTTTTGAGTCCGTCAAGCTTCGTAGGAAGTCCAAGAGGGCCTGCAAAATCGCATACGCTGTCACCTTCGTTAAGATTGCCGAGCTTTTTGGTCGTTGAGCCGACTATCTGAAATATAATTTTTACAGTACCCGCCTCTCGGTCATAGCCCGCAACAGTCAGGGGAATACGCTCTCCGTCCTCGTCAACGCGCAGTATTATAAACTGCCCTGCCTCTGCCTTTTTAGCAACGAGCGGCGCATAGATATCCATCATAGTAACTGTACTGTTAAGCTCTTTTTTATTTCTTATCTCGTACATACGGCACCTCCGTTTAAATATAAAGATATTTTATCATAAATATTTAATTTTGTAAATAGGAAAAGGCTAAAAAGTTAGAAAACAAAAAACAAATGGACGCCTGCTCGGCAAGCGCACGAATTTTCACACTAATCAAATTTTAAGAAGAAAGCGCAGGGTGAGAAGCAAAGCTGTATTTTTATACTGCAATCTCCGATACTGCGCTAAAAAAGGCAGGGATTTCCCTGCCTTTTAGGTTTTTTAAAATTTGTAAGTCAAAGCTTAGCCTACGAGACCGGAACGCTCTATACCCTGTACTAAGTAACGCTGACAGAACAGGTAAAGTATTACTATAGGCATAATTATCAGAAGACCTGCGGTATTCTGGATTACGTTATAATAAAGCGTCTTACCCGCATATTCCGTCATCAGCGATTCGGGAATCTGAGTATAGATGTCGGGCATCAGGTAAACCTTATTCGACTCGCTCTTGAAGAACATCGTAGTATAGAACTCATCTGTCCACTGCCACGAGAACGAGAAGAGGAAGATTGTAATCATCATCGGAACGCAAAGCGGGAGGATGATTTGGAAGAAGGTACGGAACACGCCCGAGCCGTCAACGTACGCACTCTCCTCAAGCTCGTCGGGCACGCCCTTGAAGAACTGTCTCATAAGATAGATATACAGTCCGTTCTTGAACGCAAGACCCGTTATCGAGAGAATAATCATCGGGGTAAAGGTTTCCGTAAGGTCTATCGGCATTCCGCCGTTAAACGGCTTAACCAAGAGGTCTAAAAGACCCGGGTTATCCCACGCAAGAACCTTACCGAGGTCGAAGTCCGTGAAATGGCGGAGCATCGAAAGCTGCAGGGTGCTGTGCGGAATTACCATCGTAACTACGACGATACCCATAAGGAGCTTATTGCCCTTGAACTTGAATTTTGCAAGGCCGTAGCCGACGAGGCAGGCAATCATCATCTGAATCAAAGCGCAGACAAGTGAGAGAAGGAACGTGTTGAGAAGCGCCTCTAAATAGTGGTTTTCGATGATGACGTACTTGTAAATTTCAAGTGTAGGATGCTTTGGGATAAGAGATACCGTTGCATCGACAACGTCCTCTTTGGTCATAAACGAGCCCGCTATACGAGCGATGAACGGGTAGATGATTACGAACGATACGCCAAGCATCAAAACAAATCTGAAGATATTTACTATTACCTTAATCCAGGTGTGAGACGACTTAAGCTTGTTAAGAAGTCTCTCCTTGAGAGCGAGCTTACCCTCGTAGTCAACGCGGATTTTATTTTTGGTTTCTTTTGTAATTACTGTATTAGAATCCATATGCTCCCCCCCTTAATCTCTTCTTTGATAGAATACGAACGTAGACGCAATTCCCGCGACGACTGCAATAATCAGTATTACAAGCGTGAAGTAAATCCACGACATTGCCGTTGCCTCGTGCTGCTGCGCGGAGAATATCTTGTTAACGTATTCCATTGTGGGGTTGCTGGTTCTCGTAAAGGAGTCTATTATCGTATAGACGGCGTTTACCAGAATCATCGGGGATATCATCGGGAAGGTTATCTTCCAGAAGGTCTCCCAGCCCGTTGCGCCCTCAATCTGGCACGCCTCGTAGATGGCGGGTGAGATTGACTGCAGTCCCGAAAGGAATATAAGCATCTGTACGCCGGAATAGTTGATGATGTTGTAGACGTTATTAACAAGCGATACAACGTACTGAACAAGCTGACCTCCGACCTTCATGCCTGCAAAAAGGCTTTCAACGTCGAGTACGGAAATGATACCCGAGCTACCGTTGTTTCCGGAGCCGTAAGTCGGAGGCCAAGCGGTCTTAGGAAGACAACC
>JAZRNI010000211.1:0-6380 GCA_045648105.1 Eubacteriales bacterium
TATTTTTCGAGCAGTCTTACCGCATTTTCGAAAACCTCGGTTCTGTAGCCTCTGTTGATTTTTTCTGCTACCTTGTCGTTTGAACTTTGAAGTCCGAGCTCGACCCATACATCAAGCTTGTCCTTGTACGAGGCTAGCAGCTCGCAGATTTGCTCGTCAATGCAGTCGGGGCGCGTGCCTATCGCAAGCGCAACTATTCTATCGCTTATAAGCGCACTGTCATAGCGCTCCTTAAGAACCTCAACGGGCGCATAGGTGTTCGTAAAATTCTGAAAATATGCTACGTACTTTTCGTCTCCCTTGCCACGGGCTAAAACTCTTTTGGCGGTTTCTCTTATACCCTCGTTTTTATCAAGCCATTCGCCCGAGCCTCGCTCGCCGCAGAAAATGCACCCGCCTACACCGCATTTGCCATCGCGGTTGGGACAGGTAAAGCCGCCGTCTATGCATATTTTATCAAGCCGTCTGCCGTATCTTTTTCTGAAAAATTCACTAAGGTTGTTATATCTCAAAAAATCACCTCTCGTGAGTAGTTTATCACAAAATCCTCTCATTTTCAAGTGAGAGGGGAATAAAATTTGACTGTCTTGGAAAAAACAGTAATACCCACGAAAGGAGATGTGAAAAATGAACGAAAACCAAAATGCAAAAAAGCCCGTAAAGGACCCTAAAAACGGCAAGGGCGGCATAGGTGAAAGCTCTAATATCACCTCAAGCATCAAGCCGACCGAAATTGAGCTTCCCCCACTCGACCCACCCGTTCCAAACAGAGCGTGGACGGATTTGAAAACCGCACGCAGTCAGGTAAATTCCGGTGAAATTAACACCTTAACCGACAAGAAAAACCTGGGCACGTTTCTTGATACTCCGTAAAATTTTCTGAATCTCAAGAGGGGATGAGCGCATTCCCTCGATTTTTTTTCCTTTCCCCTTGCTTTTTTGAAAACAAAAGTGTATAATGTATACAATATAGTTTAATAAATAATTTTTTACTTTGAGAGGACTTTAAAATGCAGAGAACTTATCTTAAAGACGTAAAGCCCGGCAGATGCAGGGTGTCAGGCTTCGTTGAGAACTTCCGCAACAAAAAAACTATGGCGTTCATAGTAGTAAAGGACATTACGGGTAAGCTCCAGGTTACCGTTGAGAAGGAAAAGCACCCGGAAATGATAGAAATGCTCGATAAGCTCACGCCCCACTCCGTTGTCAGCTTCGAGGGCGAGGTAGTAGAGAGCGAGTACGTAAAGCTCGGCGGTAAGGAAATGTACCCCGACGTAATGAAGGTGGAGTCTATAGCTGAAGCTCTGCCCATTAAGGATGACTCGGATATCGACTGCAGAATGGACTACAGATGGATAGACCTCCGCCGCGACTCTAACCGCCTTATGCTTAAGCTGCAGACAACTCTTACCGCGGCTATGAGAGAATTTTTGCTCAATAGAAATTTTGTGGAAATTCATACGCCTAAGCTCATCGCTGCCGCAAGCGAGTCGGGCTCTGACGTTTTTGAGGTTAAGTATTTCGACACCAAGGCATACCTTGCTCAGTCTCCTCAGTTCTATAAGCAGATGGCTATGGCATCGGGACTTGAGAGAATTTTCGAGACAGGTCCCGTATTCAGAGCAGAGAAGTCTTATACCAATAAGCACGCAACGGAATTTTCGGGCTTTGACCTTGAGTTTTCATATATCGACTCCTGTGAGGACGTAATGAAGATGGAGGAGGAGCTTTTAACCTACGCAATATCCAAGGTTAAAGAAGCACACGGCGAGGAGCTTTCCGCTCTTACCGGCGAGGAGCTTACCGTTCCGACCCTCCCGTTCCCCAGAATGAAGCTTTGTGACGTATACCGCGAGCTCGAAGCAAGATACGGCTATACCGTTCCCGATGAGCTTAAGGGCGACCTTACCACCGAGGCTGAAAGAATGACAAAACAGCTGTGCGCTGATATGTTCGGTCACGAATTTCTCTTTATCACCGACTACGACGCGAAGGAAAGAGCCTTCTATCATATGCGCGATGAAAACGGAGTGCCTATGGGCTATGACCTCATCTGGCGCGGTGTTGAAATCACCACGGGCGCTCAGAGAGAGCACAGATACGAGCAGCTCCGCGCACAGGCAGAGGAGAAGGGACTTGCCGAGGACGTAAAATTCTACCTTGAATTTTTCAGATACGGATGCCCCCCTCACGGTGGCTTCGGTCTCGGTATCGACCGTCTTACGATGCTCTTCCTCGGCCTCTCTATAAAAGAGGTTCAGTTCCTCTTCCGCGGCCCTAACAGACTTACACCGTAAAAGGAGATAATAAAATGAAAATAGCACTTATAAACGAAAATAGCCAGGCTGCTAAAAACAGCCTTATATACGATACCCTGACTAAGGTTGTAAACCCCCTTGGTCACGAGGTTTTTAACTACGGTATGTATAGCGCTGACGATGAGGAGCAGCTTACATACGTTCAAATCGGCATTCTCAGCGCAATTCTCTTAAACAGCGGCGCCTGCGACCTTGTAATCACGGGCTGCGGCACGGGCGAGGGCGCAATGCTCGCCTGCAACTCATTCCCCGGAGTACTTTGCGGTCACGTAGTAGACCCCACCGATGCATATCAGTTCACTCAGGTTAATAACGGTAATGCCATAGCGCTCCCTTTCGCTAAGGGCTGGGGCTGGGGCTGCGAGCTTAATTTGCAGTATGTGTTTGAAAAGCTCTTCGTTTGCGAGTGGGGACTTGGGTATCCGCGTGAAAGAGCAGTTCCCGAGCAGAGGAACAAGAAAATCCTCGATGAGGTTAAAAAGGTTACGCATACCGATATGCTTTACATCCTCGACAATCTTGACAGAGAGCTTGTGAAGGGGGCTATCGCAGGCAAAAACTTCCGCAAATATTTCTTTGAAAATTGCAAGGATGAAAGACTTGCAAGCAAAGTAAGAGAAATTTTGGGATAAAATGTCAATAAAAACAGTCAGCGCTTCTACGCTCACTGAAGGATACGACACTAACCCAGCTCAGGCAAGCTGTATTGTCACCCTGTCAACTCTGCTTTCGATTTTAAGTATGCTTCTCGCAATACTTCTCACAGAAATATAGAGGGTACAGATGAAAATAAAAGAAACGAAAAAACAGTTTAAAAACGATAAAAAAGCGCTCAAAAGAGATTATAGGCAAAAGAAAAAATATGCTAAGGGCGAGTACAAAAGTGCGCTGAGAATAACGCAAAATCAATTTGAATCAAGTCTCAATCAAGCGTATTATGCCGTTGGCAAAGCTCCCCCTAAAAATCCCCCTCGTCGCTCCGTTTTAGAGGAAATAGGCAACGCGACGACACACGGGGTAGGGTCAATTTTCTCTATAGTGGCATTTGTATTGATGCTTTTGTATTCCGAAAGCTCAATAGAGCGGCTGGGCGCCGCCATATACTTTTTCGGTATGATAACAGCCTTTACAATGAGCTGTCTTTACCACTCGTTTAAATACGGAGGAGTAACCAAGCGCCTTTTCCGCCGCTTTGACTACTCGTCAATATACCTGCTTATCGCCTCTACCTTCGCCCCGATACTTCTATGCTTTCGAGGCGGAGTGTTTGGCATTACCTTTTTTGTTATACAGTGGGTAATAGTAGCCACAGGCATAAGCCTCATCGGCGTTTTCGGCCCCTCAAGATTAAGATTTATCCACATACCTCTCTATATACTGCTTGGCTGGTCCGGTCTTATGCTTATGCCGCATATGATAAATGAATCCATAGGCTTCGCATTCTGGATTCTCGGCGGCGGGGTAGCTTATTCCGTAGGTATAATTCCGTTCGCATTAAAGACGCGCGCATCACATTTCATCTGGCATTTTTTCGTTTTGGCAGGCGCAGCCTTGCAATGGGTCGGTATCTTTAAATACGTCTATCTCATTTAAAATAAAGGGGTGAACAGTTATGGAAGCCTATATGGACTTTATGATGAAAATTCTGTACGCAGTAAGCGAGATTCGCTGTGGATTTTTGGATTTCTTCTTTTCCGCCATCACACATCTCGGAGAGGAAACTCTGTTCCTTGCAATAGCAATTACCGTATTCTGGTGCATCGATAAAAGACGCGGCAGTTATGTTCTTATGACGGGGCTTCTTGGCATCGCGGCAAATCAAGCCTTAAAGCTTGCGTTCAAAATACCGCGTCCTTGGGTCTACGATACAAGCTTTAAGCCCGTAGACGGCGCGCTTGAGGAAGCGACAGGATACTCCTTCCCCTCCGGTCATACTCAAAATGCAGTGGGAGTGCTCGGCACAAGTGCAAGAAGCTCCAAGTCCCGCCCCGTGCGAGTTTTTCTTGTGGTTTTAATACTTTTAGTCGCATTTTCCCGCGTATATCTCGGCGTACATACGGTCCTTGACGTGATTGTATCCTTGGCTATCGGCACGGCCCTTTTGTTTCTTCTTTATCCGATTTTTGATACAGAGGAGCACTTTAATAAATTTATGCCGTACTTAACCGTGTTTTGTGCCCTTGCTTCCGTCGCTTTAATGCTTTACGTGTTCCTTATGCCAAAGAACGGCGTTGATGAAGCAAATCTCTATTCAAGCATGAAGAACGCATCTACTTTGCTCGGCTGCACCCTCGCGATGATACCGGTATACTTTATCGACAAGTGCTATATCAATTTTAAAACCGACGGAGTATGGTATTCGCAAATTATCAAGCTAGCCTTGGGACTTGTCGGCGTCCTAATCATAAAATCGGGCCTTTCCTCACCCCTCGTTTCACTTTTCGGTAACGAGTTTGTTGCTCGCGCTGTCAGATATTTTCTTATCGTCATCTTCGCAGGCACAGTCTGGCCGCTCAGCTTTAAGTTTTTCTCTAGGCTCAGAATAGGATTTCTTGACCGATTTACCGAAAAGCTGAGTTCAGCTTTCGGCAAAAAATCTTAAATAACTTAACACGGGGTCGGCTCTTAGAGGGCCGCCCCTCTTTTTTTGCCTATTTTGCTAAAAACTTCTTTACATTTTTGAAAGATTGTGCTATAATTAAGTAATAAATATTTATTTAAGAAAGCGCAAGACCCTATGAAATGCCCCGTATGTAACCATTCGGATTCTCGAGTCCTTGACTCAAGACCCGCACAGGACGGCACCAGCATCAGGCGCCGCCGCGAATGTCCCGTATGCCAAAAGAGATTTACCACCTATGAAGTCATAGATACAGTCCCGCTCTCCGTAGTTAAAAGAAACGGTGAAAGGGAGTTTTTTGATAAGCATAAGCTACAGGTCGGTATAGCAAGCGCTTGCAGAAAAAGACCTGTAGACGCGCATGCTGTTGCTACGGCAATTGAGCAGGAGCTTCAGAACTCCATTATGAACGAGATTACCTCTACCCAGATTGGCGAGATGGTTCTTTACCACCTGCGCGAAATCGATGCGGTTTCTTATATCAGATTTGCATCGGTATACAGAGAATTTCAGGATTTGGACTCCTTCGTTGCCGAGATTCGCTCGCTGAGCAGGCGCAACAGACGCAAGAAAGCAGAGGAAGAAAAAAATGATTAAAAGTATGACAGCCTTCGGCAGGGCGAAATCCCTCGGTGAGGACAAGGATATTACCGTCGAAATCAAGAGCGTTAATTCTCGCTTTTTCGACTGCAACGTCAAGCTCCCCCGCGCATACTCCTTCCTTGAGGAGAGAGTTAAGAGCTACGTTCAGAAAAACGCAGTATCAAGAGCAAAGGTCGACGTGTATATAAGCATCGACGTACACAACGGCATCGCGGGCACCGTAGACCTTGACACCGCCTTCACCGAGAGCTACGTAAAGGCGCTTCGCCGCCTTGCTCTTGAGTTCGGTCTTTGCGACGACATCAGCGTTATGAGCGTTGCGAGAAATCAGGACGTCTTTATTCACACAAAGCCCGAGGAGGATTTGGAGAGCGATTGGCAAAGGCTTTCGTCAGCTCTTGACGAGGCTATTTGTGGCTACAACGATATGAGGACGAAAGAGGGCGAGAAGGCTGAGAGGGACATCAAGTCAAAGCTTGAGCTCGTGCGTTCTTACGTCGACGAGGTGGAAGAAATTTCCAAAAACGACACCGTGGGTTACCGCGATAAGCTTGAAAGCAAGCTTCGCGCCATACTTAAGGATAACTCCCTTCAGATTGACGAAAACCGCATACTTACCGAATGTGCGATATGGGCTGACAAGATTGCGATAGACGAGGAGCTCGTCCGCCTTCGCTCCCATTTCGGCGCCTTCTACGACATATGCGACTCTTCCGAGCCGTCCGGCAGAAAGCTCGACTTCTTGATGCAGGAGCTTAATCGTGAAACTAACACCATAGGCTCTAAATGCAACAACGCCTCTATTGCAAAAATAGTGGTTAATATGAAGGGCGAGCTCG
>JAZRNI010000212.1:0-1916 GCA_045648105.1 Eubacteriales bacterium
GTCGTATTTGCCCTTGGGTATGGGGCGAAGCCTCTCTATCATATCGGCAATTTTGTTCGGGTTGTCAATTACAACCTCCTCTGCTGCCGCCTTACCGAGGTATTCAAATTCCAAAAGCATCTCTTCCGTGGTGCGGTAGTAGATGGGCATAGGCTTATCCGCATCGGAAAACTTCTGTCCCGCAAGCAGAATACGGCGGTAAATTTCATCTTCCTTATCTATAAAATGCGAGTCGCAGGTCGCGCAGACGGGCTTGCCCAGCTTCTTGCCGAGATTGTAAATGCGCCTGTTGATATCCATAAGCGCCTCATCGTTTGGCAGCTTGCCCTCGTCTACGAGGAAGCGGTTGTTGCAAATCGGCTGTATTTCAAGATAATCGTAAAAGCTAGCTATTTCCTCAATCTCGGAGTCCGTGCGGTTATCAAGTATCGCGCGGTAAAGCTCGCCCGACTCGCAGGCGGAGCCTATTATAAGTCCCTCTCGGTGCGCTTCAAGCACGGTCTTGGGGATTCTCGGATTTCTCTTGTAATACTCAAGGTTCGATATAGAAATCAGCTTGTAGAGATTTTTAAGTCCCGTCTTGTTTTTGGCAAATATAATTATATGGTACGGACGGAGCTTCAAGGGGTCGGTATTTTCACTCATCGCCTCTATTGCGCCGTCAAAATCGCGCACGCCCTCCTCGCAAAGCTGATCCATCATCTTAAAGAGGATTTTCGCAAGCACCTCGGAGTCGTCACTCGCCCTGTGGTGGTTGAACTCACCGATTTTATAGTGCTTTACGAGCGTGTCAAGCTTATGGTTTTTAAGCGACGTGTTAAGATAGCGCGAAAGTCCGAGCGTATCAAGATATGCGTTCTCAAAGGGAATATCCGCCCTCCTTGCCGCCTCTCTTATAAATGAAATATCAAATGTCGCGTTATGCGCGATGAGCATCCTGTCACCGATGAAGTCAAAGAAGCTGCGTATTGCCTCATCTTCCTTAGGCGCGCCCTCTACCATCTCGTCGGTAATGCCTGTGAGAGCCGTTATATTTTCGGGAATTTTCTGTTCAGGGTCGACGAAAATATCAAAGGTCTCAAGCACCTCTCCGCCCTTGATTTTTACGGCGCCTATTTCGATAATCCTGCAGGTCTTAAAGGAAAGACCCGTCGTTTCTATATCGAAAACGACCATCTCGTCATTAAATGCGGGGTAATGCGTGCCGAATATGCATTTTGCCGTATCGTTTACGAAATAGCCCTCCGTACCGTAAAGGATTTTCAGCTTGTCCTCGCCCGCCCTTTCAAGCGCGAGCATAGCCTCGGGAAAGGACTGAACGTTACCGTGGTCGGTAATTGCTACGGCGGGATGCCCCCAGCGAATAGCGGTATTGACTACGTCGGCAGGTGAGCTGATGGCGTCCATCTGCGACATATTGGTATGTAAGTGCAGCTCTACCCTCTTGCGCGGCGCGTTATCCATACGCAAGGACACGGAAATTTTCTTTATTCCGCGCGGTATGAGCACGCTCTCGTTATCAAACTTATCAAGGCTTATCCTGCCCAAAACGGCAATATGCGTGCCTGCCTTCAGCTTAAGAATAGACTCCGATTCCTCTAAGGGTACTGCTTTTTTTACGTAAATTGCACACGCACCGTCGGAAATTCCAAGCGTGATATTCTTCTTATCTCCTGCGCGCGTGTCCTTTGCGCTTATCTCAAAGACGGTGCCGAGAAAGACCGTAGTGCCCGTAAAGCCCTCTGCATTTGCAAGCGGAGTCGGCTCGCTTACGTCAAAATCGTCGCCCCATATAAGCGACTGCTCCTTAAAATCGTAGGTCGTCGTGCCCATTCTCGCGCGGCAATCGCCAAGAAGCGTATCGTTGCCTGTCGAAGCGTTGATGCCCGCGCGCTTTTCAAAGCCGTAGTAGGGGT
>JAZRNI010000213.1:0-5538 GCA_045648105.1 Eubacteriales bacterium
TCACTTGAGGACTTTAAGCTTGTGGATAACGGTGACGGAACCTACACTATGATTGGTATTAGCGACAGCGTAGATAAATCCGCGCTTACCACTATTACCGTTCCCGACTGCGTAACTGAAATTGCCGAGGGGGCACTGGCGGGCTGCTCAGCTCTTACAGAAATTGCTCTGCCCTTCATAGGCAAGAGCGCAACGGCAGGCTACCTTGGCAGGGAGGCTTTATTCGGGTACATCTTCGGCACGGAGCCCTACGACGGCGCAATCGCGACAGCACAGAGACTCAACAATAATATGATAGGAAAGGAAGCAAGCTTCTACATTCCTATATCTCTCACCAGAGTAACGATAACAAGAGGTAATACGAACATTTCATACAGCGCTGTCTCTGATAATCCTGTTGGTATTGACCGCGGTGCCTTCAACAACTGCAGTGGTATTAAGATTGTTGACCTTGGGCATACCGAGATGAGAGGAATCGGAAACTACGCTTTCTATAACTGCACGGGTCTTGACACGGTAATTCTGCCATCTACTATGAAGGCTCTGGACGGATTTGCGTTTCAGAATGCAGGCGGCTCTGACGGTATGGCTATTAACATTCCTAAGAGTATAACTACGCTTGCCTGGTGCCCATTCGCGGGTGTAAGCCTTACCGTTAATTACGAAGGTACACAGGCTGAGCATCAGGCTCAGTTCGGAGCCCTGGACTCATACTGGACTTCTATCAAAGTGTTAGCTAAATCGGTTACCGTCAATTACGAGCAGCAGTAAAAATGACGAAGAGAGAACAAATCGGATTTACTTTTCCGAAATGTCCTCTCTTCTTTTAATTAAACTTAATCAAGGGCTTGACGAAGCCGTCCTTTTCCGCCGAGGAAATATCGCAGGCGATGACGGTGTTGCGATAGATTATGAGGTTGACGTAGACTGTGCCGTCATAGTCCTCATAGTCCACTGCCTCGTAGGTATAGCGGGTGACCTTTTTATTTTTGTAGCGGGTGACGTCGAGACCTTGGGATTTCTGAATTTCGTTGTAGCCTAAAATTACGCGGTCAAAGTTCTCGGGGACGGTAAATTCCACGCTCTCCGTCGGGCTTTCCTTGACCCTTATATCAAACTGCGAGATAAACGCAACGCGGTCGTCGTTGGTTTTAATGCCGGAAAACTTGATTTCCTCTGCCGAGGCAGGCAGATAGCTTTCCCCTTGTGAACCGAGAAGCATAATAGCCACAAGTAAAACAAGGCTTAAAGCGATTACCGCAAAATACCTGAGAGTCGACGAGCGCACCGTGTATATAAACATAAAGCACCTCCAAAGCTTTTCTTATCTAAAGATATTCGAGAGCGCTTTGTAATATTCCAAGCTGAAAAAAGTTTTGAAAGGCTGCCCAAACTGATTTATTAAGAGCAAAAATCGCCGTTCTCCGAGTGAAGCTGTACGAGGGTACTGCGAGCGAGGAAACGACGATAAAAAAGGGCGCGAAGGGCGCCCTTTATGGTTTTGCCTGAATAAATCAGTTTAATTATTGCAGCAGCAAAGAACTATTACGATAGCCAATACTATTATCCAAGTGCAGTTATCGTCAAAAATATGGCATAAGCAGTTATTACTCATTATGTTTTTCCTCCAAGGAGATTTTGTTTTTTCGCGAGTGGATTTGCCTCGCTTAGTAATATTCTATTCTCCTTATGGGAAAACTGTTACGAAAAATCGAAAACACATTTATTATCCTTTAAAACGAGCCTTCCGTCAAAGCTTTTACCGTTCTTTGAGATAAAGCCGCGCATTTTGGAGCTTGTGCCCGTGCTCAGTATACGGCGCGCCTCGTCGATGGGGATATTCTTCTTACATATAGTAACTCCGATACGGAAATCGCATCCGTCCTTATAGCCCATACAGCCGTAGCTCATCTTGCCGCGTACTACGTTTTTATGGCAGACGGGGCACTCGCCGACAATCTCACCGAGCGAGCCCGTATTTATATTGATAGGCACGCTTGACGAGCCGCCCGCCTTGAAGATTGCCGATATTTCATCCTCGGCAAGCTTGACGCTGTCGCGCACGGAAATCTGTCCGCGGTACACCCTTTTAAGCGCGCGTCCGAGCTCGCTCGTCTTATATTTGTCCATTGAAATCGAAAGCCTTTCGAGCGACTGTATAAGATTCTCGCCTGCGGGGAGTATGGAATAGACGTCCTTTTTGAGGGCAATATATCCGCTATTTCTCGCGTTGTCGATAATGCCCGTCCTCGTAGCCTCGGTGCCAAGCTCAAGGCCCTCAAATATTGCCTTATAGTCCTCAGAATCGTCTCCGTCCGCCGCGTCCTCCAGCTCCTTCGCCTTCGCCTTATCCTCTTTAAAGGGATTTTTGAGGTAATTATTCAAGGTTTCGATTGTGTAGTGCTTTGGGGGTGTGGTTTGCTTTTCCTTTGGCTCGAAATTTACGTTTACCTCGTCTCCCACGGAAAGACGGGGGAGGATTTTATCCTTTTGCGTATAGTCGTCGTATTTCGTCCAGCCCTTTTCCAGTATTACCGTGCCCTTTAAGGAAAACTCCTCAAGCTCGCCTACCTTGATTTTTATTTCGCTTTTTTCACAGAGGCAATCCTCAGAGCAGAAAACGGCAACAAAACGGCGAAAGACGGTTGAGTATACCTGCTTTTCCTTTTCGGAAAGCTTGCTTGAATCGGGAATTTTATAGGTAGGGGTGAGAGCTGAGTGAGACTCGATTTTAGAGTCGTCAAATATTGATTTTGAGTCCTTGAATTTTACAGGGTAGCCGAGCTTTGAAACATTACTGAGGATAGCCTTTATTTTATCCTTTTCGGCGCTTGCCAGATACTCAGAGTTCGTTCTCGGATAGGTTAAGTAGCCCTCCTCGTAGAGCTTCTGAATAACGGCGAGCGAGTCGCTCATACTCATCTTGTATTTTTTACCGAGCAGGCTCTGAAGGGTGGAAAGCGAATAGAGCTTACCGGGCAGTATTCTGTCCTTTTTGCTCTCCGTGCTTGCTACCACAGCGCCCGTGGCGTTATACAGCTCACTTTGCTCTTTTGCCTTTAAATACTCGTCTTTTGTAAACTTTTGTTTACTTACGAGCTCGATTTTCTCGCCTGAGGTCTCCTCGTTACTGCTGATAACGAAATAGGGCTCGGGCTTGAAATTGCGTATAGAAAGGTCGCGCTCGTAGATTGCTCTGACTATGGGTACTATAACTCTGCCCACGCGCAAAAGCACGCCTGATTTTATAGTGGCGTAGCGAGTGAGGTTGACGCCGTAGAGCCAGTCTATATAGGTGCGCGCAAAGCCCTCTGAGGCGAGGGTGTCGTAATCGCCTTCGTCCTTCATAGTCTTAAGGCCCTCCCTCACGGTTTCGGGCGTTTGGTCGGGAAGCCAAAGACGCATTGTGCGCTTGCTTGTTTTAAGCGCGTTAGAGATGCAGAGTCTTACTATAATCTCTCCCTCTCGGTCAGCGTCGCCCGCGTTTATGATAGTATCGACGTCGTCTCTGTTGCAAAGATAAGAGAGGGTTTTAAATTGCTTTTCAACGCCTGAGTCTACCCTTTTGCCGTCCGTTTTTTTAAGCTCGAATTTAAATTCGCTCGGGAAGCAGGGGAGATTGTCAAGAGTCCATGAGCCCGTGTGATTGCCGTTGCCGTAGCTTTCCACGTCGCAAAGCGAGAAGAGGTGACCGAACGCCCAGCTGACTATATATTCGTCATTGATAAAATATCCGTCTTTTTTATCCATCTTGCCAATACCCGAGACTATATTGCGGGCAAGGGACGGCTTTTCGGCAATTATCAGCTTCATACAAATCTCCTCTCACAGTATGCGTAAGTACTATTTTAGCACAGTTTTTGGAAAATTACCATAGCATTTTAAGGATTTTTATGATAAAAGTCAAATTTTGTTCCTCAGACTCTTTATTTTTTATTTATTTCGTGCTATAATTAGAGAGAAATCCCCATTTTAAGGAGATAATTATGGCAAAGCTTTATTTTAAATACGGAGCTATGGGCTCATCAAAGACGGCGCAGGCTTTGATTACGAAATTCAATTACGAGGAGCGCGGAATGAGGGTGTGGCTTATCAAGCCCGCGACGGACACGCGCGACGGAGATGACGTAATCAAGTCGAGGATAGGACTTTTCGCCAAATGCGACGTTATAGGCAAGGACGACGACCTGTACGAAATTTTCAAGAAAAATCACGAGGGCGACGACGTAATTATTGCGGACGAGGCGCAGTTTTTTACTCCCTCGCAGATTGACGCGATGAGAGCCATTGTAAACGATATGGATATACCCGTACTGTGCTTTGGACTCAGAACGGACTTTTTAACGCATCTGTTCCCCGGCAGTCTGCGCCTTTTTGAGGTTGCTGACTCTATAGCCGAGATAAAGACCATTTGCGACTGCGGTACTAAGGCGACGGTCAATGCGAGAATAGACGCGGACGGAAAAATTATAACGCACGGTCGGCAGGTAATGCTTGGCGGTAACGACAGGTATCTTGCGATGTGCCACAAATGCTACGTTAATAGAATAAGAGAACAATCTAATGGAGAATGAAAAAATGAAAGAGATATTATCAAGATGCGACCATACCCTGCTTTCCGTAACTGCTACTTGGGATGAAATACGGGGCATTTGCGATGACGGAATACGCTTTTCCACAGCGTCGGTATGCATCCCCCCGTCGTACGTAAAAATGGCTAAGGACTACGTGGGAGACAGACTTGCGATTTGCACGGTTATAGGCTTTCCCAACGGATACTCGACAAAAAAAATCAAGGCGCTTGAAGCTGAGGATGCAATTAAAAACGGCGCTGACGAGATTGATATGGTAATCAATATCGGTATGCTTAAGGACAAGAGATACGATGAGCTTCTTTCCGAGATTAAAGAGGTCAAGCGCGCGTGCGGTGAGAAAATTTTGAAGGTTATAATAGAGACCTGCCTGCTTACTGAGGACGAAAAGATTAAGATGTGCGAGCTTGTCACGCTCTCGGGCGCTGAGTACATCAAGACCTCGACGGGATTTTCAAGCGCGGGCGCGACCTTTGAGGATATTGAGATTTTTGCGCGCCACGTAGGCGAGGGTGTAAAAATCAAGGCGGCGGGCGGTATTTCCTCGCTTGACGATGCAAAAAGATTTATTTCACTTGGCGCAGACAGGCTCGGAACGAGCAGAATTGTAAAAATCGCGAAAAGCGAAAGCAATATTCAAGGATATTAAAGGAGAAAACGAAATGGATAACAAAAAATTTCATACACCTCATATAAACGCGACACCTGACGATTTTGCAAAAACGGTGCTTATGCCGGGCGACCCCTTGAGGTCGAAATTTATCGCAGAGACCTTTCTTGAAGACGCGCGTCTTGTAAATAACGTACGCGGTATTCACGGATATACGGGGCTTTACAAGGGTGAGCGCGTGAGCGTTATGGCAAGCGGTATGGGTATGCCGTCGATAGGCATTTATTCCTACGAGCTTTACAACTTTTTCGGCGTTGAGAACATTATCAGAATAGG
>JAZRNI010000214.1:0-8191 GCA_045648105.1 Eubacteriales bacterium
TGCCCTGCCGCGCCAAGCGAAGGCTCGGGTGGAAAAGGAGGAGTTGGAAAGCGAGTCAAGAGTGCCCTTAGTCAAGACGGTGAGCCTGTCCTTATGAAAAAACTTAAGAGGTGTTTTCTCTGGTTTTTTATTATGAGGGCAGGCGTTTTGACATAGGTCGCACCCCCATACCGTGTTAAATTTTAAGATAAGCTCTTCTTCGTCTTTGCTGAGCGCGCCCTTTTTTTGCGTTATTGCGGAAAGACAATCGCATCCCTCTGCGCGCAGAACGCCCGTTGGACAAGCCTTAAGGCAAGCGCCGCAATTTTCACAGCTCTTTATCTCATAAAGCTCCACGCTTGACAGAACGCTTGGCTCGATATCGGAAACGACGTCGCCGATAAAGACGTAAGAGCCGTACTTTTCATTTATCAAAAGGCCGTTTTTGCCTGAAATTCCAAGCCCCGAAATCAATGCGGCGTGGCGCTCGTCAATTGGCGAATGGTCGCCGTATCCGCAAAAATTGTTACACGGGTAGGCACTTTTAAGGTAATTTATGAGTCCTTCGTTAATTTTCTCTATTGCAATATGATAGTCAAGAGAGGTGGCGTAGGCGGAAAGATTTTCACCGTGCGAGACGTAATAAGGCAGAAGATAAATTATCACGCTCTTTGGGGCAAAGCCCGTCTTTTTTGCAAGATATCCCTTTGTCTCTACGCATTTTTCGTATGGCAAGACTGCGAAATATTCAATTTTTTCACTTTCGAAAAAGCTCTTTAGCAAAATATCGCTCCCCCTTGACGGTTTTTGTTTTATTATAGCCCTCAAATTTAAAATTGTCAAGCGCATATATTTAATTATTGACTTTAGATTATTTATGTGCTAAAATAATAAATAAAAAAGATTTTGAGGTCGAATTTATGAAAGTACTGGCATATAGCTTAAACACCGGAGTTTTTGCCCATATCGCGGAAAACGGCATATCAAATCCCCTATACTATTATATCGGAATAGGCGTGGCGGCGGTTTTATGCTTTATCGTTGCTTACCTTCTTGGAAGCATCAACACGGCAATAATTTTATCGAAGCTCATCTACCGCTCCGATATCCGAGAGCACGGAAGCGGCAACGCGGGACTTACCAATATGCTACGCACCTACGGTAGGGGTGCGGCGGCTATGACACTTGTCGGCGACGTTCTTAAAACCGCGCTTGCTATACTGTTCACGGCAATATTTTTCGGTTTCAAGTACGTTGGCGGCATCAGCACGGGAGACGGCTTCTGCTACGTTTCGGGGCTTTTTGCGGTTATTGGACACATATTCCCCATCTACTACAAATTTAAAGGCGGTAAGGGCGTGCTTTCGACGGCGACTATGGCTCTTATTCTTACGCCGATTCCTTTCTTAGTTCTGCTTGTGCTGTTCATTGTAATAGTTGCAATATCAAAATACGTTTCTCTTGGCTCAGTAAGCGTTGCCGTGCTCTATCCGGTTTTGGTAAACGGATATTTCAAGATGGCTTTCAGCTCTGCTCCAAAGCAGGAGCCGGGTCTTTGCGCGCTCGCTACCATACTTTTGGCAATAATTATCGTGTGGTGTCACAGAGGAAATCTTAAACGCATATCCGATAGAACGGAGCGCAAGATTTCATTTAAGTCCAAGAAAAAAACTGACGGAAGCGAAGAATGAAAAACGCCTTTTTTACCCTTGTTGAGCAAGCATTTTGCAAGGAAATTATCAAGAAGCTGGTATTTTCCCGACCCAAGAGCTCGGATACCAAAAAAATAAGTGCCCGCCTTTGCACGCACAGAAACAAGCGGATTTTAGCTATGGAATTTTTCTTACGGGGGGACACGGTATCGCATAAAAACGTGCCCGAAAATGAGCTCGAAGGCGCTCTTACACCGCTTTTTGACGAATACCGCCAGATAAACCTTATAACGACGCTTGGCGACGCTGAGTACAAGCGCTCCTCAGACGGAAAAAAAGAGGTTGTACTTGGCGAGGGCGCGCTGAGACGGCGTATGTCGGGCGAAAGCAAGAGCTTTGAAAGAGCTATTGAGAGCCTAGATTTAGAAAAAAATTACATACTTACGGGAAAAGAGGATTTTCTTTTCAAGCTGGGCATCAGCGACAAAAACGGCAGAGTTCACGATAAAAAGCAGGGCAAGTTCCGACAAATAAACCGCTTTCTTGAAAACGTAGAGGACGTATATAGCTCGCTTCCCGGTGACGGACCGCTTACAGTATACGACCTTTGCTGCGGAAAGAGCTATCTTTCATTTGCCGTGTATTATTATCTCACAAGCAAGAAGGAGCGCGAGGTTTTGCTGCTCGGGCTTGACCTTAAAAGGGACGTTATAGACTACTGCAACGGTGTTGCGAGGGACTGTGGATTTGTGGGCATGCGCTTTATTTGCGACGATATAAGCCATACGCCGAGTGATAAAAAGCCCGATATGGTAATTTCCCTGCACGCCTGCGATACGGCGACGGATCTCGTTATAGACAGGGCGATTTCCCTCTCGGCCACTGTAATTTTATCAACTCCCTGCTGTCACAGATATCTGAACGGAAAAATCAAGCGGGACTCTCTGAAGTTCGTGACGGACTATCCTCATCTTCAAAACAAGCTCTGCGAGGCGATAACCGATGCAATAAGAATCGCAAGGCTTAAGAAAAACGGCTACAGCGTTGCCTGTATTGAGCTTACCGACCCGGAAAATACACCGAAAAACACCTTGATTCGGGCGGTAAAGAACGAAAGAATGACAAGTGCCGCTAAGAAAAGATACTCCGAGGAATACGAGCGTATACTTGATTTCGTGCTTGGAGATGAAAAGGAGCATTACCTTAAATAGATGAAAAGCTGTATATACGAATTTAAGACAGAGGACTCGGTCGGTACCGAAAAGCTGGGTGGACGGCTTGCAAAAGTGCTTTGCGAGCTTGGCATCAAGCGCGCTTTTATTGCGCTCAGAGGTGAAATGGGAGTTGGCAAGACGGCGTTTACACGCGGGTTTGCGGACTTTTACGAAATAAAAGCCGTTAAGAGCCCTACGTACTCCATACTCAACGAATACCGCGCAAAATGCGCGATCTATCATTTTGATATGTACCGCATTGAGGACGGTGACGACCTTTATTCCGTAGGATACGACGAGTATCTTGACAGAGACGGCTTCGTTATATGCGAGTGGTCAGAGAATATAGAGGAGTTTCTTCCCGAGTCGCGCATTTGCGTTGAGATTTCAAGATGCGCCGAGGGGGAGAGCTACAGAGACATAAAAATTTCGTTTTTGGGTGAGGATATGCCCTGCCCCGAAGGTGAGGATGCGTTTTGATTATACTTGGTTTTGAGAGCAGTGCTAAAATTGCGTCCGTCGCGGTGACGGACAATGATAGAGTCCTTGCGTCCTACTGTGTTGATAACGGACTGACGCAGAGTGAGCTTTTGTTGCCGATGGCAGAAAGCATACTCAAAAATCTGGGACTTTCCTTCAGTGACGTAGATTTATTCTGTACGGCGGCGGGGCCCGGCTCGTTTACAGGCGTTCGTATTGGCGTATCGATAGTCAAGGGACTTGCCTTTGGGCGCGACGTTAACGTTATAGGTGTATCTGCGATAGAGGCGCTGGCAGAAAATCTGTCGGGGCTTTGCGGCCTTATAGTTCCGTGTATGGATGCGAGGCGAGGACAAGTATACACCGCCGTATTCCGCTCTGACGGCAAGAGTCTTACGAGGCTTAGCGAGGACGAGGCAATTTCGATAGAGGAGCTTGAAGGAAGGCTTTGCGAGTACAGAGACGAGAATATTTATATCGTGGGAGATGCATACAGGCTTGTGAAAGAAAAGGTAAGCAAAGTGAGCCTGAGGAGCACGCCGGAATATCTGATAGGCGAGAATGCTTCGTCAGTATGCCGTGTGGCCTATGAAAAATACAAAAACGGCGAGAGGACGCGCGACCTTGATATTTCGCCGACTTATTTAAGACTGCCTCAGGCAGAGCGCGAGAGACTTGAAAGAGAGAAAGGAAAAGCACAATGAGAAAAATTTATATAGGATGTGACAGTGCGGGTTACCCGCTCAAAGAGGAGTTTAAGGAGCATCTTAACGCCCTTGGCTACGAGGTGACTGACGTTGGGGCGTATTCCGCGGAGTCATCACACTACCCCGTATTTGCAAATGCGGTTTGCGAGGGTGTAAAGAGCGATATTGAAAACTCGTTCGGTATACTTATCTGCGGCACGGGTATTGGAATGTCGATATGCGCGAACAAGCACAAGGGCATACGCGCGGCGGTTTGCTCGGACACCTTCTCCGCTAAAATGACGCGCAGACATAACGATTCCAACGTGCTTTGTATTGGTGCACGCGTTATCGGCTCTTTTCTTGCGCTTGATATTCTGGATGCGTTTCTTGAAAACGAGTTTGAGGGCGGAAGGCACGCCTTGAGAGTCGATATGATACGCGAGCTTGAAAGCTAAGAGCTTTTTACTATTTTGATTATTTAATGCGGTGAGTTCGAGACCTTCCTCACCGAATACCGCAAAAACGCGGAACAGAAAAAAACAAAACTAAAGGAGAACGAAAATGAAAAACAAGGGCACGCTTTACCTCGTACGCGGGGCTATGGTGGCAGCGCTTTACGTGGCGCTTACTTATTTGTCGAGCCTACTGGGGCTTGCGAGCGGAGTGATACAGTTCCGCACTTCGGAGATTCTGTGCATTTTGCCAATCTTTTTCCCGGAGGCCACGCTTGGGCTGTTTTTAGGATGTCTTATCTCAAATATCCTTACAGGCTGCGTCGTATGGGACATCATATTCGGCTCGCTTGCCACTCTTATCGGTGCTATGGGAGCGAGAGCGCTTCGTTTTCTGCCGGAGCGGATAAAGTTCCTCGCTACTGTGCCGACGCTGCTTGCGAACGCCTTGATAGTGCCGTTCGTGCTGATTTACGCCTACGGACTTGAGGGCGGATACCTGTACTTTTTCGTTACTGTTGGGCTTGGCGAGCTTGTATGTGCCTGTATCGGCGGTACTGTGCTTTACTACGTTCTACGAAAATACAAAAAACACTTGAAGATATAAATAGGGGTGAGTCCTTATGCTTAATAAGAAAATGCGAACGCTCGGTGCGTGCCGTTCGGTTATCAGAGAGCTTTTCGAATACGGCAAGAAAAGGAAGGCCGAGATAGGAGACGAGCGAGTTTTTGACTTTTCGCTTGGTAACCCCAGCGTAGAGGCGCCGAAGGAGCTTACACAAAGGCTTATATCCATCGTTCAGAGCGAGGACCCCGTTTCCTTGCACGGATATACGTCGGCAGACGGCGACCTTCGAGTAAGGAGCGCTATTGCGAAAAAAATTAACGAGAGATACGGCGAGAATATAACTCCTGACTGTATCTATATGACTGTTGGCGCGGCAGGTGCGCTTACGAGCTCGATAAGCGCTCTTATGACCGAGGGTGAGGAGGCTATTTGCTTAACTCCCTACTTTCCCGAATACAAGGTATTTATTGAAAGATGCGGTGGAGTTGTCAAGGAAGTACCTACGAAGGACGGCGACTTTTCACTTGATATAGAAAAGATACGCGAGGCGATAAACGAAAAAACGGCGCTCGTTATTATAAATTCTCCGAACAACCCGACAGGCGTGATTTATTCCGAGGAGCAAATCATACAGCTGAGTCAGGCTTTAAGAGAAGAAAGCTTGCGCTACGGAAAGACTATATATTTGATTTCGGACGAGCCTTACCGCGAGCTTGTTTATACTGACAAAGAGGTGCCATACCTGACAAAATATTATGACAACACGGTAGTAGCATACTCGTACAGCAAATCTCTTTCTCTGCCCGGCGACAGAATAGGCTATGCTCTGATTTCACCCAGAATGGAAAATTTTAAAGAGGTCAGAGAGGCTATTATGGGCGCGGGACGTGCACTTGGATTTGTATGCGCGCCAAGTCTTTTTCAAAGGCTTATTTTGGAGTGTGTTGACCTTGAGCCGCGGCTTTGCGAATATCGGGAAAACGGCAAAATACTTTACGATGCGCTTACGGAATACGGCTATGCGGCGGTAAAGCCGGAGGGTGCATTCTACCTTTTCGTAAAGGCGCTTGAGGATGACGCTGCCGCATTTAGCGAGGTGGCACGGAATTTTGAACTTTTACTTGTCCCAAGCGAGAGCTTTGGCACGCGGGGGTACGTAAGAATAGCGTATTGCGTGACACGGGGTCAGGTTGAGAGATCGTTGCCGGCGTTCAAGGCGCTTATAGACTACTACAGAAACAGACAGGAAAACAGATGATGAATGAACTTGAAAAAGCAAGAAAAGTGATAAATGAGGTTGACGGCGAGATGGCAAGCCTTTTTGAAAAGAGGATGCAGGCATCGCTGCAAATTGCAAAATATAAGAGGGAGCACGGTCTTTCCATCTACGACAAGAAGCGTGAGGACGAGATATTGCAAAGAGCATCGGCTAAGATTCCAGACAAGGAAATTTCAGAGTACTACGTTCGCTTCGTAGAAAGCGTTATGACTCTCTCCAAGGCATACCAGTCGAGGTTTATAAGCGGTATGCGCGTTGCGTATTCGGGAACTGAGGGCGCGTTTGCGCATATTGCGACGATGAAGCTCTTTCCGAGTGCTGTGGCGGTAGCATATAAAAATTTTGACGAGGCTTACGGGGCGGTTGTCAAGGGCGAATGCGACAGTGTGGTATTGCCCGTTGAAAACAGCTACAACGGTGAGGTTGGCCAGGTAACGGACTTTATGTTTTCCGGCAATCTTGTGGTCAACTCTATGACTGAGCTTGCGGTATCACAGGACCTGCTGGTAATCAAGGGCACAAGGATTGAGGACGTAAGGACGGTTATAAGCCATCCGCAGGCGCTCGGTCAATGCGCTGACTTTATACGGGAAAACGGATTCAGAACCGAGGAATACGCGAACACCGCACTTGCGGCAAAATACGTAAAGGAAAAGGGCGACAGGTCCGTTGCGGCTATTGCGAGCGCAGAGGCGGCAGAGATTTTCGGGCTTGAGGTGCTTACAAAAAACATCAACGCATCAAGGAGCAACACTACCCGCTTTGCGGTATTTTCACCTTCACCGGTCAAGAGAGCGTCTACAGAAAAGGGTGTGCATTCCATACTGCTTTTCACGGTAAGAAACGAGGCCGGCGCGCTTGCCAAGGCTATTGACGTTATCGGTAAATACGGATTTAACATGAGAACGCTCAGGAGCCGTCCCATGAAGGAGCTTTTGTGGCAGTATTACTTCTACGTCGAGGCCGAGGGCGACGTCAATTCAGAAAACGGAGAGAAAATGATGGCTGAGCTATCGCGCTACTGCGACAGGCTCAAGTCGGCGGGCACTTACATAAACGGTTAGGAGCGAAAAATATGACAAGTCTTACGGTAAAGACTGAGAGTCGCGAGTACGGTATAACTATCGGGCGAGGACTTCTTGAAAACGCTAAGAGCCTTTTCAATCTTGAGCGGCGCGTATTTATTATGACGGATAGCGGCGTGCCGAGCGAGTACGCGGAAAAGGTGAGGTCTTTGGCGCGTGAGGGATATATCTTTACAGTCCCCGAGGGCGAGGGCTCAAAAAGTCTTTTGTATTTTGAAAAGGCGCTCTCAAAAATGGCGGCGCTTGGCTTTACGAGAGCTGATGCTGTGGTTGCGGTAGGCGGCGGTGTCGTCGGAGACCTTGCGGGCTTTACGGCATCGTGCTATATGAGAGGTATTGATTTTTACAACGTACCGACTACTACTCTTTCTCAGCTTGACTCATCTATTGGCGGTAAAACTGCGGTGAATCTCGGTGAGATAAAGAACACGGTAGGCTCGTTTTACCAGCCTATGGGCGTACTTATTGATACGGATACACTTAAGACGCTTGATAAAAGGCAGTATGCCAGCGGTCTTTGCGAGGCTGTGAAGATGGCTATGACGTGCAATGCAAATCTTTTTTCCTTCTTTTTGGAAAACGAGATAAACGGCGAAAATATAGAGCACGTAATAAGCGAGGCGCTAAAGATAAAGAAGCGCGTGGTCGAAGAGGACGAACGCGAGGGCGGACTGCGTAGGATTTTAAATTTCGGTCATACGTACGGACACGCGGTAGAGTCGCTGACCGGTATGAAAAGCTACTATCACGGCGAGTGCGTATCTCTCGGTATGATACCTATGTGCAGCGCCAA
>JAZRNI010000215.1:0-4234 GCA_045648105.1 Eubacteriales bacterium
AATACTCTGTAAAATACAACGATCCCGAGCTTCCGCGCGGAGTAATATTGCTTACCTATTCGGATTCGTGCCAGCTCTGCACGAAGGAGCACTATCTCACCGAGATAAGGTCAGCGCTTGGAATTAAGGCCAGCGGCTCACTTTCCACGTCATCAATGGAGGCCCTTGCGATTATCGCATATAATCAGCCTGTTACAAGAATGTTCGTTGATACCCTGCGCCGCGTGGATTCTTCATATGCGATAGGCAACCTGCTCGACCGCGGACTTATAGAGTCTCAGGGCAGACTAGACGCGCCCGGCAGACCTATGCTTTACGGAACGACACCCGACTTTTTGCGTTCATTTGGCTTAAAGTCGCTTGACGAGCTGCCGAATACGAGCGAGGAGCTGATGGCGGTATTTGAAAAAACAAAGCTTTCAGAATCCGACAAGGGCGAAAAGGAGCACGAAGAGAACGAGCAAATTGAGCTTCTTGATTCTCAAAACGGCTTTGAAGACTCAAGCGAAAGCAATGCTGAGCAGATTTTTGACGAGCCCAGCGCAGATGAGAACATAGAAAACGATTATTGATTTTTGGGAGATTATATGTTTATAGCTTTTATCTTGCTATTGTCTCTCCTCTTTGTACTGATTACACTTAGGCAAGCCTTGACAGTCAGCATTGTTATAAAAGACGAGCTATATATTTCCTTTGACTTTCTCTTCATTAAATTTATACTGCTTCCCTTCAAAAATTCTCACAGTGCATTTTCAAAAAATCAAGCCCGGAGGGATAAAAACGCAACAATAGGCAAAAAATTTAATAAAGGGAAACGGCAACTAATACTGATAAACGAAATTATAAAACGAAGTGACGTGGATATCGTAGAGCTCAACCTGCCCATCACGAAATCCACCCCTGCGGAGTACGTACTCAAAAGCGAGGCCTTTGGCGCGTTTTTAGCTGCCTTGATTGCGCTTTTAAAATCTCATTCAAGAAGCTTTAATTGCTCCGACTCTGATTTTTTCGAAGAAAACGGCACAAAATCCTCGGTGGACGTTCGCTTCAAAATCTCGCTATTTGATATAGTTCTGTCCCTTATAAGCTATAAAAGTAAACAAAGGGAGTATATTAAGTGGCAGAAAATAAGATGAGTGATATTATAAAAACGTCGCTTGACGGAATACGTGATTTCACGGATATAAATACCTCGATTGGCACGCCTATACAAACGGAGAGCGGCGTGACGGTAATTCCGATTTCTAAAATCTCGATAGGCTTTGCAACGGGCGGAGTAGATTTCGGGGCTAAGAAGATTATGGCGTCTCAGAGCTTTGGCGGCGGTGGCGGAACGGGCGTTTCAGTAACTCCCATCGCATTTCTGACCGTTGACCGAAATTCGAATATAAATCTGATAAGGCTCACAGACAACGTCGCAAATACTGTTGATAAGGCTATATCTTTAATTGAAAATTCTCCCAATTTAATCAGTAAAATCAAGGACGCATTTTCATAGCGATTGCGTATATAAGCATCCAAGGAAAGTCAAAATATATCCAAAGGAGGCTTATATGTATAACAACAGGAAGAAAATATTACTGATTTTACTGATATTAACGCTTTTGTTTTCGCTTTTTACGGTGTATATCTACTCAGCCGGCGGTCTTTCTCTCAGCGCAAGAGCAGCCGTACTGTACGAGCCGAGCTGTCAAGCGGTAATTTACAGTAAAAATGCGGATAAAAGAATGGCGATGGCCAGCACCACGAAGATTATGAGCGCTATTGTGGCGCTTGAAAACTCTTCCCCGGACGAGCTTGTGGCTGTTGACGAGCGTGCTATTGGAATCGAGGGCTCGTCAATATATATTGAGCGCGGAGAGCAATTTCTGATGCTCGACTTGATATATGCAATGATGCTCCAAAGCGCAAACGATGCCGCGGCGGCTATTGCATATCATATTTCCGGCGGGATTCTTGAATTTGCCGATTTAATGAATGAAAAAGCTCGAGAGCTGGGGTTTGTAAATACGAATTTTCAAAATCCGCACGGGCTGGACGATAAAAACCACTACACTACTGCCTATGAGCTTGCAAAAATCGCGTCCTACGCGCTTGAAAACGATACCTTCAGGAGCATCAGCTCTACTTATAAAAAAGAGATAAAAAGCTCTCTGAAAACACGCACGGTCGTTAACCACAACAAGCTTTTAAATATGTACGACGGCGCTATAGGTGTAAAGACGGGATACACCAAAAAAAGCGGACGAAGCCTTGTAGGCGCCGCTGAAAAAGACGGAATAAGACTTATAAGCGTAACGATAAACGCACCGGACGATTGGAATGACCATAAAAAGCTTTTTGATTACGGGTATGACGTTCTCGCCTGGTCTACGATTGCGAATAGCGGAGATTTTTCCTTTAAGCTACCCGTGCTTTCATCAGAAAAGAAATATATTAATGTAAAAAATACGGAAAGCGCCTCTTGTATTTTACCAAACTACGATAAATCCGTTGAAAAGCGGATAATTTTGCCGCAATACGCTGTTGCGCCGATTAAATGCGGCGATAAGCTTGGCGACGTGATTTTCTTAAAAAACGGTATTGAAATCGGTCGCGTTGCCCTTTTTGCAGCTGAGGACGCAGAGCCCAGGCGTTCAAAATTTCCGTTTTTATAATAAATAATTAAGGATGACAACTATGCAAAACGTAAGATTACAAAAATTCCTATCAGATGCAGGACTGATGTCACGCAGGAGTGCTGAGGAGGAAATAAAACGAGGTAACGTTGCTGTCAACGGGCATCTGGCGGTGCTTGGTCAAAAAATTGACACTAAAAACGACCTCGTTACATACAGGGGAAAGAGAGTTGTTCCCGAAAAGCGCGAATACACCTACATTATGCTCAACAAGCCACGAGGATATCTTTCAAGCACCTCTGATGACCGTGGAAGGAAATGCGTTACAGACTTACTTGACGGCGTCAGCGCTCGTGTATATCCCGTAGGCCGTCTCGATTTAATTTCGGAGGGTATGCTTCTTCTCACAGATGACGGAGATTTGAAAAACCGACTCACGCACCCGAGCCATTCCCTGCCAAAGCTCTACCGAGTCAAGGTTCTTGGCGAGGTTCTTGAGGAGCAGTACAAAATTCTCACGAGCGCACTTGAAATCGACGGATATACAATAAGACCCGTGAGCGTTACTGTAGCAGAAAGTGACGAAAGCGGAACCGTTCTCAAAATGACTCTCCAAGAGGGCAGAAACAGACAGATAAGAAAAATGTGTGAGCAGGCAGGACTTGTCGTCAAGCGTCTCTCACGTATTTCTATTGGCAATTTAAAGCTTAATAATTTACCTGTTGGCAAGTGGAGATACCTTGACGCAAAAGAGGTTGACTATCTCTACAAGTCTACAAGATAAGGCGGATATATGTTTAAAATTTCTCCAATACAGTCAGAAATAGTGAAGCAGAAATGCGCGCAAGAGTGTGGAACCCATGCTATTGATACATACTTTGCGTATCAGATGATAGACCGAGAGACCGACGCTCTTATGGGTATGTCACAATTTGAAATAAACGCCGCTGAGGGATACATCGTAGATTTAAAGCCTGCTGTCGGCTACGATGATTTTGAAGCGATGTTCATTCTTGGCCGTCAAACCTTGAATTTTATTGACACGTGCGGAGCGCACAAGTGCCGTGCGGCAAAGAATGCGGGTGACAAAACACTCCTTATTGCTATAGGATTTAAGCAAAACGAGGATGGCGAATATTTCTGCGATATGTCCGATATGTTTTCGGGGCATTGCAGCGGTGAGACGGTAAAGCTACCAAAATAATCTTTTTTACAGATGCAAAAAACGAGATAGAAGCTGTGTTAAACTAAACACGGTATCTATCTCGTTTTTTTAGTTGTATTCTTTAGTCATCTCGCTTTTGCGCAAGGACCTCTCTGTACTGCTGATAAAATTCCTCAAATCTTTCCCCGTCAAGCGCATCGCGTATTTTTTGCATAAGCTCGTTGTAAAAATAGAGATTATGCAAGACGCAAAGTCGCATACCCAGCGCCTCTCGAGCCTTAAACAGATGGCGGATATAGGACCTTGAATAATGCTTGCAGGCAGGACAGGAGCATTCGGGAGCAATCGGGCGCGGATCATCAAAATACTTTTCATTATTGATAATCATCTTGCCGTGCCACGTAAAGATGGTTCCGTGCCTTGCGTTTCTGCTCGGCATAACGCAGTCAAA
>JAZRNI010000216.1:0-3543 GCA_045648105.1 Eubacteriales bacterium
GGTAGCGGTATTTCCTCATCTGCGGCGTACGAGGTAATGCTTGGCAATATATTAAACCACCTCTATAACGGCGGAAATATCGATAATAAGGAAATAGCAAAAATCGCAAAATACTCCGAAAACGAGTACTTTGGCAAGCCCTGCGGTCTTATGGACCAGATGGCGTGTGCCGTCGGTGGATTTGTCTATATCGATTTTGAAAACGAGGAAAATCCAAGCGTAGTACCGATAGACTTTTCACTATCCTCTCTCGGCTACTCCTTGGCAATAATAAATACAGGCGGCAATCACGCTGACCTTAACGAGGACTATGCGTCTGTGCCTCGCGAGATGCACGCCGTCGCAAGCCTTCTCGGCTGTAAGTGCCTTCGCTCTTCATCTGAGGAAAGCCTTATCGGTAATATAGGCAAAATCCGCTCGTCTCTCGGAGACAGGGCAGTACTTCGCGCTCTTCACTTCTTCCGTGAGAACGAGAGGGTAGAAAAAATCAGAGACGCGCTGACAAGCGGCAATCTTTCCGTATTTTTGGATACCGTAAGAGAGAGCGGCTCGTCCTCGTTCAAGTACCTTCAGAACGTATACACTAATACAAACGTCCGCGAGCAGGGCCTTTCTCTTGCTCTTGCAATAGCCGATAAATTCGTCGGCAGGGACGGAGCCTCTCGCGTTCACGGCGGCGGCTTTGCAGGTACGGTGCAGGTGTTCTTGAAGGAAGAAAGGGTAGGGGAGCTTTCCTCGCTTATGAATAGCATTTTTGGCGAAAATGCCACGATGATACTTAACGTAAGACCGCTTGGTGCGGTAAGACTGTTCTGATGTACCAAATTTGGTATAGCTCGCGTGCTACAATAAGAACAGCAAGAGCGAAAAAACAAAATCACTACCAAGGAGAAAATGAAAATGGCAAAGAAAGCAGCAGCAAGCCCGGAGCTCAATAAGGCGCAGGATAAAAAAGCGGCAGTTGAAATGGTAATTTCAAGAATTGAAAGAGAGTGCGGTAAGGGCTCGATTATGCGCCTTGGCGAAAGTGCCAGTATGAACGTAAGCGCAGTATCAACAGGCTCGTTAAGCCTCGACTTCGCGCTCGGTATAGGCGGTATTCCAAGGGGAAGAATAACTGAAATTTACGGTCCTGAATCATCGGGTAAAACTACGATTGCTCTCCACGTAATAGCTGAGGTACAGAAGCAGGGCGGCGAGGCCGCGTTCATAGATGCGGAGCATGCTCTTGACCCCGTGTATGCAAAAAAGCTCGGTGTAGACACTAACAGACTTCTCGTCTCTCAGCCCGACTGCGGTGAGCAGGCGCTCGAAATTGCGGAAACTCTCGTAAACTCAGGCGCAATCGATATTATAGTGGTGGACTCCGTCGCGGCGCTCGTTCCCCGTCAGGAAATAGAGGGAGATATGGGTGCGTCTCACGTGGGAGTTCAGGCTCGTCTTATGTCTCAGGCTATGAGAAAGCTGTCCGGAGCTATCTCAAAATCAAACTGCATAGTAATCTTTACAAACCAGCTTCGTGAAAAGGTTGGAGTTATGTATGGCAACCCCGAGGTTACGACGGGCGGACGCGCGCTTAAATTCTACGCATCGGTAAGAATCGACGTGCGCCGTGTTGAAAGCCTGAAGAACGGCACCGAGGTTTACGGCTCTCACACTAAGTGCAAGGTCGTTAAGAACAAGGTTGCTCCCCCCTTCAAAACCGCCGAGTTCGACATTCTCTACGGCACGGGTATCTCCAAATCCTCAGAAATTATTGATATGTCAATTCAGCTCGGTATCGTTGAAAAGAGTGGCGCGTGGTTCTATTTTGAGGGCGACAGACTCGGACAGGGTAAGGAAAACGTAAGAAAGCTTATAGAAAGCGACGAAGCTCTTATGACACGCCTTGAAGGACTCGTGCGTGATAAGGTTCAGAATGGCGAGACCGATCAGGATGCCCTTGACGAGGACGATTTCGAAATCAACGACTTCGACGAAAGCGAAATATAGGTTACATAAAGAGTGAAAACGGAAAATCAAAACGTAAGGGATAGGGCGTGTAAATTTGCCCTATCCTCGCTTTCCCGTTGCGACTATTCAAAAAAAGCTCTTTACGCTAAGCTCTTAGCAAAGGGCTTTGACAGCCCGACGGCGAGCGAGGCACTCAATTACGTCGTCTCCTTTGGATATATAGACGAAAGACGGCAAATAGAAAGAATCATACTCGACCTATTTTCCCGCAACGGGTACGGAAAGAGAAAAATTGCCGAGCTACTGTTACGGCGCGGCTATTGCCGAGAGGATATTTCGGCGTGTCTCCGTTCTCTTACGGATAGCGGAGAAATTGATTTTGATATGGCAAAGGAAAGACTTTTAAGTAAGTATCCTGCAAATCTTTCCGACGAGGAAAGAAAGAAAATTTTATACAAATACGGGTTTTCAGATGTTTAAAAGATTTATAAGCTACTACAAGCCGCATCTTCCTCTTTTTATTTTCGATATGCTTGCTGCCGTCATCGTTGCGGCAAGCGGACTTTTCTATCCAATGATAGCAAAGGATATTATCAATATATACGTGCACGATGAGACTGTCAATAACCTCGTTTTTTGGTCGGCAATCCTTCTTCTGATTTATTGCGTTAAGGCGTTCTTCAACTACTGTGTCGGCTATTACGGACACATAGTCGGTGTAAGAATGCAACGCGATATGCGCCGCGACCTGTTCAATAAATACGAGTCTATGTCTTTCTCCTTCTTTGATACACATAAGACGGGCGACCTTATGTCAAGACTCACAAGTGACCTTTTTGACGTCTCCGAGCTTGCTCACCACGGACCGGAAAATCTTTTTCTGTCTGTTCTTATGCTTATCGGCTCGTTTTTCGTGCTTGTAAATATAAATCTCGCACTTACTCTTATTATGTTCGCGGTAATTCCTCTCATCGTTGTATTTACCGTTCTCTCAAGAAAAAGTATGATTTCCGCTATGCGTGAATCGCGCAAGGAAATGGCACAGATAAACAGCTCGCTTGAAAACTCGGTAACAGGCATCAGAGAATCAAAGTCATACGTTGCCGAGAGATTCGAAATTGAAAAATTCAATAGAACAAACAAAAAATTCGCCTTTTTCAGATCAAAGGCGATGTTCTCTCTTGGACTTTTCCACTCGATAATGACGCTCCTTACGGACCTGCTCTACCTCGTCGTAATTTTTGCAGGAGGTATCTTCCTTCATAAGGGTATCATAGACGCAGGCGAATTTACCGCGTTTATCCTTTATATAAGTATGTTCCTTGACCCGATAAAGCGCTTCGTCACTCTTTTCGAGCAGCTCCAAGAGGGTATCAGCGGATTTTCTCGCTTCCACGAGATTATGTGCGAAAAGGAAGAAGAGGATAAGGGTAAGGTCGTCCTTGACGACGTTCGTGGCGATATCGTATTCGATAAAGTAAGCTTTGGCTACGACGGCGAGGAGGGACGGCGAGTTATAGATAATCTTTCATTATTCATTCCCGCAGGTAAAACTCTTGCGCTCGTCGGTCCGTCGGGCGGTGGTAAAAG
>JAZRNI010000217.1:0-4948 GCA_045648105.1 Eubacteriales bacterium
GGACTTCGTGAATGTATGCAGCGCGGTGTGCTTGCGGGCTATCCCGTAGTTAATCTTGCGGCTGAGCTTTACGACGGCTCGTATCACGACGTTGACTCTAACGAAATTTCCTTTAAGCTTGCGGCGGCTATAGCATACAGAGAGGGGCTGCCGAAGGCGTCGCCCGTAATACTTGAGCCTGTGGGCTCGCTGGTGGTTAAGGTACCTGAAAACTATGTCGGTGACGTTATGGGCGACCTCAATAAGCGCCGCGGTAAGGTTATGGGTATTGAGCCGATGGAGGACGGAAGCAGAAATCAGCAGGTTCTTGCCGAGGTTCCGTTTGCGGAAATGTCCGACTACGTAATTGCGCTCAGAGCCATGACGCAGGGCAGAGGACGCTTCGACTTTACGTTTGCAAAATATGAGGAAGTTCCTGCATCTCTTACCGATAAAATCATAGCAGAGGCTAAGGCCAGAGAGCAATAATACTATAAAAATACACGGGAAAGAAATTCATATTTAAAGCTTGTGAGTCTCTTTCCCGTAATTTTTATTGTTAATACTTGACTCTTTGGGAAGAATATGTTATACTAGAGTGTAAATTTTATATGAGGAGTGCCTAAATGGAAAACGACAAGTACGACGGTATTATGACATACGACACCCCCGCATACAAGGAACGCAAGAAAAGATGGGGCGATAGAAAAGAGGGAAGGCTGATGAAAACCCTCCAGCCCATGAATGCGGTTATGCCTTATATTATGCAAACGCGCGCAGACGCTCAAAACCACTTTGAGGACGTTATCGATATAACGAATATCGAAAGCTATCTTGACGCAAAGCACCGTGAGGGATATACGGATATGACCATCCTGCACGTCATTTTGGCGGCATACACGCGCGTAGTTACTGAAAGACCCGGTATCAACAGATTCGTTGCAGGTCAGAGAATATACGCAAGGAATAACATTGAATGTGTTATGACGATAAAAAAGGAGCTTTCGCTTGAATCTCCCGACACGTGTATCAAGGTTATTTTTGACCCACGCGACAACATATACAACGTGTATAAGAAATTCCAGAAGGTAGCAAAGGCCGCTGTAGAAGATACTACGGGATTTGATGACACCGCGAAAATTCTTAAGAAGCTGCCGAGGTTTGTCCTTCGTGCCGCAGTTGCGTTTTTGCGCTTTCTTGATTACAGAGGATGGCTCCCGAAGGCGCTTCTTAACGTCAGCCCTTTTCACGGCTCGATGATAGTAACGTCTATGGGATCACTCGGTATACCTGCAATTTACCATCACCTTTACGATTTTGGAACTCTGCCGTTATTCATATCATACGGCAGCATTTTCAGCGCGGATGCTATAAAGCGCGACGGCACTAGGGAACGCCACCATTTCGTAACCCTCAAGGTTGTTACCGATGAGCGAGTCTGCGACGGATATTATTATGCTTCGGCATTCAAGAGACTTAAAAGAATTTTGCTTCATCCGGAGGTTCTTGATAAGTGCGCTGATAAGGTGCTTGAGGATTTGGATTGATAAAAACAAAAAAGAGACCGTCGGTTAGCTTCACTTGCCTAAGACAGTCTCTTTTTTTAAAATGAATTTGAGGTAAAAATATGGCTATTTTTGAAAAAGTGAAGGGGAATTTCGGTTTTGGATGCATGAGACTTCCTCTTCTGAGCGACAGCAAGGTAGATTTGACGCAATTTTCACTTATGATTGACGAGTATATGGCGGCGGGATTCAATTATTTTGATACCGCGCACGGTTATCTTGGCGGAGAGAGCGAAAAGGCGATTTACGAGTGCCTTGTAAAGAGGTACAGCCGTGAGAGCTACGTCCTTGTCAATAAGCTTTCGCCCTGGCTTTTCGAGGAGGAGTCTGACGTGCGCCCTCTTTTTGACGCTCAGCTAAGAGCTTGCGGTGTGGATTATTTCGACGTCTACCTTATGCACGCACAGAGCAGGTCGAATTACGAGAAGTGCACAAAAGCGAACGCTTATAACACGGTCAGAGAATTAAAAAAAGAGGGAAAAATCAAGCATTTCGGTATTTCGTTTCATGATAACGCTGAGTTTCTTGATAAGCTGCTTACGGAAAATCCCGATATTGAGCTCGTACAGCTCCAATTCAATTATTTTGATTACGAGGATGAGCGCGTGCAGGGCAGGCTTTGCTACGAGACTTGTATAAAGCACGGCAAGCCTGTAGCAGTTATGGAGCCTGTCAGAGGCGGCAGCCTTGTTAATCTTGTTGATGAGGCGGATAAGGTGCTACGCAATCTTGCCGGCGGAAGCAACGCGAGCTATGCTATAAGATTTGCCGCAAGCTTTGATAGCGTAAGGATTGTCCTTTCCGGTATGAGCGACATTCACCAAATGCGTGATAATTTGTCTTATATGAAGGATTTTAAGCCGTTTTCCGATGAGGAATTTGAGGCGGTACATAAGGTTGCTGAAATTATAAGGTCCAAAACGCGCGTGCCCTGTACCGCTTGCGCTTATTGCGTCACAGAATGTCCAAAGGGTATAAAAATACCGAGCATCTTTGCCTGCATTAACAGAGAAGAGATGTTTAACTCGTCACAAAAGGCATCCTACGATAATATTACACAAAAGAGCGCAAAGGCGTCGGAGTGCCTTGAGTGCGGTGCGTGTGAGGCTGTGTGTCCGCAGGAAATTAAAATCCGTTATATGCTCAAGGTATGCGCCGAGCTTTATGAAAAACAATAAGAGGCAGATAACTCTGCCTTGAAATTTATCGCTTTATTACGAAAAAACACAGAATATACGTGCAGGAGCGTGATGGTCCTGACTTGACGGACGGTATACCCGACCGTGCGGATTCGATAAAAAAATCCACCGTCGAAGCGGTGGATTTTATCTGGCGGAGAGAAAGGGATTCGAACCCTTGAAACCGTATTAGGGTTTACACGATTTCCAGTCGTGCGCCTTAGACCAACTCGGCCATCTCTCCATCGACCTGTTTATTATAACAGGAAAAGTAGGAAATGTCAATACTTTTTTGAAAAAAATGTCTTTAACGGAGAATACGGATTAAATATGGATATAGTAGTGCTTGATAAAATTGCGATGGGAGCGGATACTCCCGTTTCGCTCCTTGCAGAAATAGGCAGTCTTACCGTTTACGATTCCACGAGTGCTGCGGAGCTGTGCGAAAGAATAAAGAACGCAGACGTTATAGTCACCAATAAGGTTAAGATTACGCGGGAAGCTATACTTTCATCAGAAAAGCTTAAGCTTATATGCGTATTCGCGACGGGCTTTGATAATATAGACGTTTTATGTGCAAGAGAAAGGGGAGTTGCGGTTTGTAACGTGCCCGCATATTCAACAGACAGCGTAACTCTCTGTACGGTAGCAAGCGTTTTGGCTCTTTACACAAGGCTGTACGAATACAATAGTTACGTTCGCAGCGGCGAGTATTCTGAGAGCGAGTATGCAAACAAGCTGACCCCCGTATATCACGAAATGCGAGGCAAGGTATGGGGTATTGTCGGACTCGGAAATATCGGCAAATCGGTTGCCGCGGTAGCAAAGGCGCTTGGCGCCAGAGTCATAGCGAATAAAAGAACGCCCGAATGTGATTATGAATGTGTTGATATAAATACCCTGTGCAGTATGAGTGATATTATTACCATTCACTGTCCTCTTAACGATAGTACGCGCCATCTTATCAATAGGGAAAGAATCGCTCTTATGAAGAAAAGCGTTATTATTGTGAATGAGGCAAGGGGGCTTGTCACAGATGAGGGGGCGGTCGCGGCGGCAATCCTCAGCGGAGATATAGCTGCGTTTGGCTCTGACGTTTACTCGCTTGAGCCGTTCCCAAAGGAGCATCCGTTCTACAAAATTAAAAATCTCGGCAACGTTCTTCTGACCCCTCACTGTGCGTGGGCAGCATATGAAGCGCGTGAAAGATGTATAAAAATAATTGGAGAAAATATTGTGGCTTTCTTTGACGGACAAATAAAAAATAGGGTAGAATTATAAATTAACGGCTAAAAAAGCAGGGCAGAAGAACATCTCTTCTGCCTTTTGATATATTTACGCTCGGTCAATGGTAATGACGCAAAAGTGGTTTTTATACTTATCGTTCACCGCTTTTTCCACCTTAGCGACAGCATCCTTTGGACAAAGACGCGATTCGTAAGGAAGTATGAGGTCGAAAATGAGATTCGTGTGAGTATCGCCTACTACCATTCTGAAGTCGTGAATGCTTGCGCCTGCGCCTATCTCTTTTTCTGCTATTTCTGTGACTATAAGGCGCTTTTCGTTTATGACCTCGTCGTCGGTGACGATAGGGTCCATATGGATAGTGCAGAGAATATTAAGCCTGCTTGCTATTTCCTTTTCGAGGTTGTCGATAACGTCGTGCATTGCAAAAACGTCCTTTGCTCCGTCAACCTCAGCGTGGAAGGACGCCAGGTGGTGATTGGGTCCGTAGTTGTGTATCAGAATGTCGTGCGTACCGATAACGTCGGGATAAGATTTAACAATTTCAAGTATCGAGCCGAGTATTTCCTCGTTTGGAGCTTCGCCAAGCAGAGAATTTTTCGTGGCGTTAAGAATTTTTATGCCTGCCGTGAAAATAAGAAGCGAGACGCCTATTCCTACTATGGCATCGAGCAGAACAAAGCCTGTAAGCTTAATTATGATAGCGCAAATGAGAACCGCAAGGGTCGAGATTGAATCCAAAAAGCTGTCAACACCCGAGGCCTTGACGACTGAGGAATTGATTTTTTTGCCGATTTTTGTGTAGAAAATGCCGAGCCAGAGCTTGAACAAAAGTGTTACGGCGACTATAATGATGGAAAGCGTAGAGAAGGATACGCTCTCGGCGTCCTTTCCCTTGATAATCGCGGATACAGAGCTTGTGAACATTTCAAAGCCCACTATCAAAATTAAAAACGAGACTAAGTCGGATCGTAGCCATGT
>JAZRNI010000218.1:0-11464 GCA_045648105.1 Eubacteriales bacterium
TTACCCGCGCCGTTAGGGCCGAGCAAGCCAACGATTTCGCCCTCTTTTATTTCAAAGCTGACGTCATTTAAGGCATAATTATTGCCGTATCTCTTTACAAGATTTTGCGCTTTTATCATCTTTTCTTCGGAATTATATCCGTTCCTTTCTTATAGTGGTTATACCTAATAAATGATTATAACATAAAATTTTAAATAATATGTTAACAAAATAAACTTTTTATTTGTTTGAGCAGTTTTTCATTCTTGACAAAAAGGAAAGTATTGTTGTATAATGTCTACATACGAATTTCTGATTTATAACTCGGAGGAATAAGACGGAATGGAAAAAGAAAAGAAAATCGTGTTTTCAGGCGTACAGCCGTCCGGCAATCTTACGATTGGCAACTATCTCGGTGCTATTAAAAATTTCAGCAGATTTTCCGATGAATATAAAACCTTTTACTGCGTTGTTGACCTGCACGCAATTACGGTAAGGCAGGTGCCGTCTGAGCTCAGACGCAGGACCTATGAGACGCTTGCGCTTTATATGGCGTGCGGACTTGATGAAAAGAAGAACACGCTTTTCGTTCAGTCACACGTGCCCGCGCACGCGGAGCTTGGTTGGATACTTGACTGCTATACGATGTTCGGCGAGCTTTCCCGCATGACGCAGTTCAAGGACAAGAGCCAGAAAAACTCTCAGAATATAAACGCGGGTCTTTTCACCTATCCTTCGCTTATGGCGGCAGATATTCTGCTCTATCAGACGGATGTAGTTCCCGTAGGAATTGACCAAAAGCAGCATCTTGAGCTTTCTCGCGATATTGCGATACGCTTTAATCAGGCGTACGGCGACACCTTTACGGTTCCCGAGGGATATATGTCAACTGACACTATGAAGATAATGTCACTTGCCGAGCCTCAGTTCAAAATGTCGAAATCCGACGAAAATCAGAACGCGGTAGTTTATATTCTCGACTCCAAGGACGATATAATGCGCAAGTTCAAGAGAGCCGTAACCGACTCGGACAGTGTGGTAAGGTACGGCGAGGATAAGCCCGGAATTTCCAATCTTATGACCATATATAAGGCGTTTACAAAAAAGAGCTTTGAGGAAATCGAACGCGAGTTCGACGGACGCGGATACGGCGAGTTCAAGCTGGCTGTAGGCGAGGCGTGTGCAGACGGACTCAAGGATATAAGAGACGAATTTGCAAGGCTTATGCAGGACAAGGCACATCTTGAGGCGGTAATGAAGGCGGGAGCTGACGAGGCGGCATACTGCGCGCGCAAAACTCTCTCCAAGGTAAGACGCAAGATAGGCTTTGTAAACTGATAAGGTCTCCATTCTGAAAATATAAAAGCTGCCCTTTTTTACGAACTTTGGGGCAGCTTTTCTTTGAATTAGACTTTTCACTTTGAAGAATTTTTAAAAAAGTATTGACAAATCAAATTCTCTTTGATATAATAAAATGCGTCGCAAGACAAATGCTGCTATGGCTCAGCTGGTAGAGCACATCCTTGGTAAGGATGAGGTCCCCGGTCCGAATCCGGGTAGCAGCTCCAAAGCACCGACTCATCAGAGTCGGTGCTTTTTGCTTTATAAAAGACAGATAACACCCCGTGCTTTTTGACACGGGGTGTTATCTGTCAGGTTATTTTAAGAGAGACGTCTGCGCTTTGAAGCTCGCGGATATTCCCGTTTTCATCCTTTACCGAGAGCGAGCCTGTGCCCAGAATTTCCATAACGGTTCCGTTAAAGCTTTCCGTGCCCGAAACGACCGCAACTCTTTTACCGATGAGCATAGAGCGCCTTTTGTACTCGTCCATTATTTTCGCGTTGCCTATCTCGCAAATTCCGTTTACGAAGCGGTTGATAATTTCCGCAGCGAGCTCTTCCCTGTCGATTTTTGCACCGCACTCGCTCTCGACAGTAGTCGCAATTGAAGAAATTTCGTTTGGAAGTGTATACCCGTGTGTATTTATTCCCACACCCATAATAGCATATTCAAGCTTATTGTCGCTTATTTTACCCTCGGTCAAAATGCCTCCCAGCTTTTTGCCGCTGACGTATATATCGTTCACCCACTTGATTTTCGCATCAAGCGTGCAAAGACTTTCTATGCTCTCGCATATTTTGACGGCGGCGTATACCGTGATGTCTGACGGACTTATATTTTCCTTTGGGAAAAAGAGAATACTCATATACAGTCCGCGTCCGCGCTCCGATATAAAGCTCCGCCCGCGAGTGCCCCTGCCGCCGTACTGACCGTCCGCTATGACGGCCGTTACGCCTTTTACCGAGCTGCTTTGTATAAGGGTCTTCGAGTAAGTATTGGTTGAGTCTGTCATATCAAGGATAAAGAGAGAAACGTCGGATGCCTTTTCGCAAAGACGCGCTTTTATTTTTTCGCCGCGATAGCTCATTGGTATTGCCCCCTCCCATAAAAAAGACTTGCCATGCAAGGATTTTCTCTGTATAGTATAACATAACAGCTCCAAAACTGTCAATAATAAGAAAAAAACACTCGGAGCTTGTTAATATGATTTTATCGAAGGATTACTTTGAGAACACCTGTCGCATACGGCAAAGGCTGTACGCGGATGAAAATTTTGACGTAATTGAGAGACGTCTTACCGTTTCCGATGGCGAGATGACGTTTTTCTTCATTGACGGATTTGTAAAGGACGGCGAAATGCAGCGTATAATGCAAACCCTGCTGTCCGAGAAAAATTTAAAAACCGCAAGGGACGTGCTCGCAAAGCTGCCGTACGTCGAGGTTGACCTCGTTCACACCGAGGAGGAGGTTACGCGCGGAATACTGTCGGGTCAGAGCGCGCTTTTATCAGAGGGCTTTGGAGACGGATGCATTATGATAGACGCCCGCACCTACCCCGCCCGACCTACGCAGGAGCCGGATACCGACAGAGTAATGCAGGGCGCGCACGACGGCTTTGTCGAAACTCTGGTCACAAACACCACTCTTATACGCAGAAGAATACGCGACGAACGGCTTGCGATGAAGCATTTTTCTATGGGCGGCTCATCAAAAACCGACGTAGTTATGTGCTATATGCGCGAGCTTGCTGACGAGAAGCTTGTAAACGCGGTAAAGAAGAAGCTGAAGAACGCGGCGCCAAAGTCAATAACCTTAGGATTTCAGAGCCTTGCGGAAACGTTAATCAAGCACGGATGGTTTAATCCCTTCCCAAAAATAAGAACTACCGAGCGACCCGACACCGCCGCCGCGCAGCTGCTTGAGGGCAGTATAATAGTGCTGTGCGACACCTCGCCGCAGGCTATGATATTACCGACGTCCATTTTCGACTATATACAGGAGACGGACGATTTTTACTATCCTCCCTTGACAGGAACGTACCTGAGACTCGTACGTATTTTTATATTGCTTTTATCGGTAGTCCTGACGCCCCTTTGGTATCTGTGCCTTGAATATTCAGCGCTACTACCCGAGCCCTTACTTTTCATTGTGCCTAAGGACACGGGCGCATTGCCCGTTATCCTGCAGCTTTTGCTTGTTGAGGTGGCGATAGACGGACTGAAAATCGCATCGATGAACACCCCGGATATGCTATCCAACTCCCTTTCGGTTGTCGGAGCGCTTATTCTCGGAGACTATGCGGTGGACGCAGGGTGGCTATGCGGCGAGGTTATACTTTATATGGCATTCGTGGCAATAGCGAACTTTGCCCAGCAAAATCACGAGCTCGGCTACGCATTCAAGTTTGTAAGAGTAATGCTCTTGGTGCTCGTTTTCTTCTTCAAGGTCTACGGGCTTTTGCTTGGAATTATAATCTCGGTGATTTTGGTGGTGACAAACAAAACCTTGCTTGGAAGAAGGTATCTTTACCCTGTAATACCGTTCAATGCAAAAGCGTTTTTACGGCTTGTGTTCAGAAGCAAAAAACACGATTTTTATTCCAAAAACTCATAAAGTTCGTATTTTGTAAATTTTAGTTTACAAAATCGCAATTTTAAATTTTCGTGAATTTTGAGATAAGGTATTGCAAAAGATTTCAAAATAGTGTAGAATATAATATACAAAAGGGCGTTACGTCGGTATGAAGAAAGGAGACGCAGCTATGGGCAGAAAAGCCAATGAAAAATTTATGACGGCTTATCTTGAGCTTGATGCGCTTTGCGGTGAAAAGCTCAACGTAAACAGCGGCGGTATTACCGAATATATTAACCGACTTAACAATGCGCGGCTTGCACCGGGGCGCGATGAGGCGCTGCCAAAGCTCGTGCGCTACAGAACCATAAGAAACATGCTTTCCCACGAGGCAGGCGCCCTTAAACGGTACAACGGCGTTTTAAAATCGGATATACAGTGGGTTAAAAGGTTCTGCTCGAACGTAAGAAAGAAAAGGGACCCTCTTTCCCTCTATTTACGTCGGGCGCGCAGATATCTGCGTTTCAGAAAGCTACGTAAAATTTTCACTCTCGTTTCCGCTCTGATTTTAGCTGTGGTGCTTATAGTTATACTGGCTTACTTTTTTTCAGGAAAATGAACGCTGCTTTGATTTCAAACTATCACACTCATACCTCGAAATGCAATCACGCATTCGGTACTGAGGAGGAATACATTTTAAGGGCCATTGACAAAGGGGTGCGAGTGCTTGGCTTTTCCGACCACTCAACGTACCTTTTCTCCACTCCGTTTCACTCATCGCACAGGATGAAACCCGAGCAAATAGACGAATACGTAAGCACGTTAAAATCGCTCAGGGAAAAATACAAGGACAAAATCGAAATCCATATAGGATTTGAGGTTGAATACTACCCTGAAATTTGGGAAAGCTCGCTAAGCCATTGGAGAGAGCACGGAATTGAGTATCTAATACTGGGACAGCACTATACGGGAAGTGAGGAGCACGGCGCTCCAAGCGCATTTTTGCCGAGCGGCAGCGAGGATGCGCTTAAGACATACAGCTCGCTCGTTACAGAGGCTATCAGAACAGGAAAAATAAGCTGTGTGGCGCATCCCGACGTTATGAATTTTACGGGAAGTCTCGACGCATACAGGCGCGAGATGTTAAAAATCATAGAATGTGCAAAGAAATTTGACGTACCTCTTGAATATAATCTTTTAGGCATTTATCGCAAGCGCCATTATCCAAGGAACGAGTTCTGGGAGCTTGTCAAGGACTGCGGCAACAAGGTAATTCTCGGTTGTGACGCGCACAGAGTCGAGGAAATTGCCGATCCAACCTCCGTGCTTATTGCAAGAAACAGTCTTCAAAAGCTCGGCATAAGCAATATAGTAGAGAATATTACTTTTAAAAGCATATGAAAAACCGAACGGTTTTGGACTTTTCAGTCCGTTCCGCTCGGCTTTTTATTTTATTTTCCCGCTTTCAGCTCATCAAGAAATTCTCCGATTCGCTTAAGGGCGGTTTTTATATGGTCGGTTGAATAACAATAGGATGCTCTTATAAAGCCCTCTCCGCTCTCTCCGAATGCCGTTCCCGGCACTACCGCAACGTGCTTTGAGTAAAGCAGCCTCTCGCAAAACTCATCCGACGTAAGCCCAGTGCTTTCGATAGATGGGAAGGCGTAAAACGCACCCTTTGGCTCACGGCACTCGAGTCCGAGCTTGTTAAAGCCGTCCACTATGATTTTTCGCCTTACGTCGTATTCCTCACGCATAGCCTCAACGTCATCGTCGCAGTTTCTGAGCGCCTCTATAGCGGCGTACTGAGAGGTGGTCGGCGCGCACATTATGGCAAACTGGTGAATTTTCGTCATTTCATTTATTATCTCGCGCGGTCCGCAGGCATAGCCCATACGCCAGCCCGTCATGGAAAACGCCTTGGAAAATCCGTTGACGAGCACGGTCCTCTCCTTCATTCCGTCAATAGATGCTATTGAGGTGTGCTTGATACCGCCGAAGGTAAGAGCGGCGTATATCTCGTCGGAAACGACAACAATATCACGCTCACGTAAGACATCCGCGATTTTTTCGAGATCCGCCATTTCCATAACCGCGCCCGTAGGATTAGACGGATACGGCAGAATAAGTACCTTTGTTTTGTCGGTAATTGCGCCGATAAGCTCATCCCGTGTCAATTTAAACTCGTTTTCAGCCTTCAAATTAACGATTACGGGAACGGCGCCCGCAAGTCTCGTTATCGGCTCGTAGCACACGTACGAGGGCGACGGAATAATAACCTCGTCACCGGGATTAACGAGTGCTCTTATAGCGATGTCTATTGCCTCGCTGCCACCAACCGTAACCAAAACCTCCCCGCTCGGATCATAGTCTATCTTATATTTTCTGTTCACGTAACGGGAAATTTCACAGAGCAGCTCTGCCATTCCTTTATTGGACGTATAGCGCGTGTAGCCCTTATCAAGAGAGCGAATTCCTGCCGCTCTGACGTTGTACGGTGTTCTGAAATCGGGCTCGCCGACACCGAGTGATATTACGTCCTGCATGGTATTTGCAATATCAAAAAAGCGGCGGATGCCCGACGGCTTTATACAAGCGACGGTTTTTGATAAAATTTTTGAATAATCAATCATAACAGTATGGTTCCCCGTTCATCATCGGCATCGGAAAACAGCTCCACACCGAACTCCTTATATCTTCTCATAACGAACTGCGTTGCGGTGCTTGTCACGCCCTCAAGGGTCGCGAGCTCCTTCGCTACAAAATTAGATACCTCGTTAAAGGTTTTACCCTTAACGACCACGTTTAAGTCACACGCCCCCGACATAAGGGAGACGGAGTCAACCTCCTTGTATCTGGAAATGCGCTCCGCGATTTCCTCGAAGCCGTATCTTTCCTTGGGAACAACCTTGAGCTCTATGATGGCGCTTACGCTTTCCTTCTCGATGCTTCTCCAATCAATAACCGCCTTGTAGCCCCTGATGATACCGTCCTTTTCCATTTCAGTAATTGCCGCGCGAGTCTCATCCACGCTAAGGCCTGTAACGGTGGCAATATCCTCACAGCTAAGCTTTGCGTTATTTTCGATAAGCGAAAGAATTTTAGCTTTCATCTGATTTTTCATTTTTTGCTCCTTTTTTACTACCATCAATATATGTGCTGTTGTTTTTTTATTTAATTTTATCATATGCTGACGCATATTGCAATAACTTTATATAATAAAAATGAGAAAGCAGTCAAAAATTTTAAGTTGACAAAGCGCCCCCTATATAGTATAATGAAGCAAACGTTAACCCCAAAAGGCGCAAAAAGGAGTTTTTATGTTCATTGTAGATATGCATTGCGACAGCTTGCTTACGGTAAGCGCCGAAAGCGGACTTATAAATCCTTATAATTTTTCTTCTAAATATCCGCAGATACAGTTTTTCGCGCAGTTTTGTCCAAAAAGCAACGAGGACCCCTACACGCGACGCCGCAGGCTTGTAAGACTGCTTGATATTTATCTTTATGAATGTAACAGGCTGGGTCTTGCCAAAATAAAAACGGTAAAGGACCTTATCGACTGCGAGAGCAAGGGACAGCGCGGCGCCGTTTTGTCACTTGAGGGCGGCGGCGGTCTTTTTTCGTACTCCGAGGAGCTTAACACTCTCAGGGGCGAGGGACTTTTGGCGTTGGGAATGGCGTGGGATGACAACGAGCTTTCCTCGTGCGCGTGGTCGGATAACGATACGGGGCTCAGTGAGGAAGGCAAAGAACTCTGCCAAAGGGCAAGCGAGCTTGGAATAATCCTTGACGTTTCGCACCTGTCCGACAGGGCGTTTTATGACACCCTTGAGCATTACAGCGCGCCTGTGCTTGCCACACATTCAAACTTCCGCGACGTTTGTGCATCAAAGCGAAATTTAACACGGGATATGGCATTACGTATTGCGGAGCGCGGCGGAGTTATCGGACTTAATATTTACCCGCCCTTTTTAAACGACAGCGGGAAGGCAAGCCTTGACGATATATACAGGCACGTGGAATACGGACTTGAGACCGTGGGCGAAGGCTGTCTTGGCTTTGGCTTTGATATTGACGGAACGGACGGACATTATCCCGAGGGCATAAGCCTTGAATACAGTATACACGAGCAGGTTATAGATAAGCTGCTCTCAAAATACCCCGCAAGCGTCGTAGAAAAAATCGCGGGGCAGAACGTAATAGAGTTTTTGAAAAATAATATGATGCTATAATCAAAAAGACAGAGTGTAGCGTGTTCTACGTTAAGGATAACACGCTACACTCTGTCTTTTTTACCTAATTGATAAAGCCGTCGACGGAGAGATACTTCTCTGCTCCGTCCGGAAGAAGAACCACTATATTTTTACCGCGGTTTTCTTCACGCTTTGCTATCAAGCTTGCCGCATAAAGAGCAGCGCCCGATGATATTCCCACCAAAAGTCCTTCGCTTTTAACTGCCGTATGGCAGGCGGAGTATGCATCTCTTGTGCTTACTGTGATTATTTCATCGTAAATCTGTGTGTTCAGAATTTTGGGCACAAAGCCGGCACCTATACCCTGTAATCCGTGACTCCCTGCCACCCCGCGCGATAAAACGGGGGAGTCCTCGGGCTCTACGGCTACTATTTTGACGTTCTCGTTTCTGCTTTTAAGATATTTACCGACACCGCTCAGAGTACCGCCTGTGCCAACGCCCGCAATGAAAATATCCACCCGTCCGTCAGTATCTCGCCATATTTCGGGGCCTGTCGTTTCAAAATGCGCCTCTACGTTTGCCGCATTGTCAAACTGGCCGGGGATGAAGCTGTTTTCTATTGATGCGTGAAGCTCTTTTGCCTTTTCTATTGCGCCCTTCATACCGAGCTTACCGTCTGTCAAAACAAGCTCCGCTCCGTATGCCAAGAGCAATTTGCGTCTTTCCTCGCTCATGGTGTCGGGCATTGTCAGTACCGTTCTGTAGCCGCGCGATGCCGCCACCATAGCAAGACCTATACCCGTATTTCCGCTCGTAGGCTCGATGATAACGGAGCCTGATTTTAAAATGCCGCGCTTTTCCGCGTCGTTAATCATAAACAGTGCCGTTCTGTCCTTGACACTTCCCGCAGGGTTAAAATATTCCAGCTTTGCCAGTATTTTCCCCTCAAGAGAAAGCTCTTTTTCATAGCCGCAAAGCTCTAAAATGGGAGTGTTTCCCACAAGGTCGGTTAATTTTTCAAAAATATGCATACCTTTACCTCTTTATATACGCTTGTGATTTGCGTTTTGCCGTATACTTATATGTATTACACAATCAAGCTCTGTTTATTAAAAATTATACCACTAAAAAATATAAAGTCAATACCCAAAAATTTCAACAGGCGTTTTTAGCACTCCTTTGTGGCGAATAATAACAATTAACACTTTGTTAACATATTTTTGCACGAAAAGCCTTGACAAGGCGTGAAAAAATGAGTATATTATATTTGGAAATCTTAGCACTCGCACACTCCAAGTGCTAAAATTCAACAAAAGGGGGCGAAATTTTGAGCGACGACAGACTCTCACCGCGAAAGCGGCATATATTAAAAGCAATAGTTGATGCGCACATCAATCACGGCGAGCCGGTTGGCTCAAAGTACCTGTCGCAGGATTTAGCACTCTCCTGCTCGAGTGCTACAATCAGAAACGAGATGGCGGAGCTTGAGGAGATGGGTTATCTTATGCAGCCGCACACCTCAGCGGGCAGAGTGCCGAGCGAGCTTGGCTACAGATTTTACGTAGAATCGCTCGTACAGCAGTACAGCGCCACCAAAAGCGAGATTGAGGAAATCAACGAAAAGCTCAAATACAAGCTGACGGAGATGGACGAGATTTTGCGCGAGGCTTCAAGGCTTGCGGCATCCTTTACCGACTATACGGGTATAGCGTTTAAGTCGGGTGTTGGAAACGTCCGCGTTGCAAAGTTCGACAGCGTTTATCTTAAGCCGAATAAATTTTTGCTCGTTATGACGTTTAGCGGAAATATCGTTAAGGCGAAGCCGATTATGATTCCCTTTGCCATTACCGAAAGAGAGCTTCTGCGCTTTACGGAGCTTTTGAACATCTATCTTATCAACCTCACCTCAGAGGAGCTTACGATGCCGATTATAGTCAAGCTTGAGAGCTTGCTTGGCGAATGCGGCGCGATAGTGCATCCGACGGTCAAGGTTATTTACGAGACGATGAGCGAGCTTGACACGGCAGATATTAAGCTTGAGGGAGTCAATAAGCTTTTAAAGTACCCCGAATACTCCGACGTATCCAATCTTCAAAGTCTTTTCGGTGTTCTTGAGGAAAAAGAGAAGCTGCTCGACGTGATTTCATCGCACGAGACGAGCGAGGACGGAATTAACGTTTATATCGGAAACAACGAGGGCGAATTAAAAAATACAACGCTGATATTCAAAAACGTAAAGGTTGGCGACAAGAAGCTGGCTATTGGAATTATAGGTCCGAAGCGTATGAACTACTCAAAGGTTATCGGTATGATAAACCAGCTTGCGGACAAAATAGACAGTATGTTCACCGACCAAGATAACTTACTGACATAAAGAAAGGCTAACGGGTAAAAATGGAAGAAAAGGACTGTTGCTCAAGTATTGAAAAAGAGGAGCTTCAACGCGAAGCTAAAAACACGGACGCAAAGGAAGACAAGAAGAAAAAGAGCTCAAAATGCGACAAGCTTGTCGAGGAAATCGAGCAGCTCAAGGCAGAAATCAAAGAAAAAGACGATAAATATTTGAGAATGGCGGCAGAGTACGATAACTTCAGACGCCGTTCGAGAGAGGAAAAGCAGGCTTGCTACGACGGCGCGATGTCCGACACCGTGTCGCAAATTCTTCCTATTATCGATAATATTGAGCGCGCGGCTCTTTATGACGATGAGGGCAAGGTTAAAGAGGGGCTTGTAATGATTGCCAAGGAAATCGAGAAGGTCTTATCGGCGCTTGGCGTTGAGGAGGTAGGACGTGTGGGTGACAAATTCGACCCCAATTTTCACAATGCGGTGCTCCACGTTGAGGACGAAGAACACGGCGAAAACGAAATCTTAGAGGTATTCCAGAAGGGATACAAAAAGGGCAACAAGATAATTCGCTTCGCTATGGTTAAAACGGTTAATTAAAAAACAAAAATACATCTAACTAACTTGAAAGGAAGAAATTAAAATGGGAAAAATTATTGGTATTGATTTAGGTACAACAAACTCCTGCGTTGCAGTATTCGAGGGCGGCGAGCCCATCGTTATAACAAACCCTGAGGGAGCAAGAACTACACCCTCCGTGGTTGCTTTTTCAAAAAGCGGAGAAAGACTTGTAGGTCAGGTTGCTAAGCGCCAGGCGGTTACTAACCCCGACGGCACCGTATCGTCCATTAAGAGAGATATGGGCAGCGACGTTAAGGTTACTATTGACGGCAAGAAGTACACCCCTCAGGAAATCTCCGCAATGATACTCCAGAAGCTCAAGGCAGATGCTGAGGCATATCTCGGAACGAGTGTTACCGATGCGGTTATCACAGTTCCCGCATACTTTACAGACGCGCAAAGACAGG
>JAZRNI010000219.1:0-5164 GCA_045648105.1 Eubacteriales bacterium
GCCGACCTCGCGCCAGTATTCAAAATTATAGCCTTCCCTTTGCGGGGGCAGGATTTCATCAACTCTTTCCCCGCTGAGTCTCTTTTGACTTTCAAGAAGGATACCGTCTGCGTACAGCTCGACGGAAAACGGCATATATACAGCGCCAAAATTTTTCTCGTCAATACCTTGGTATTCAGAAAAGAAAACAGGCTTGCTTTCGTTTAAGAGAACGTCATACACCTTAATATTCGAGAGCGAGTTTGCGCTTGCGGAATAGAAAAGGCAAATAAGATTTCCTTTTTCAAAGCTTTTATTTGTATAGACCTCTGCCTGCCCTTCAAATTCATTAAGCGAGTCGGAGAGCCAAATCGGAGTATCGCTGTAGATTTTGCCTTTTAATACCGGACTACCCGAAAGAATAAGGCTTGCCTCATTTTTTACGTCTCCTATAATTTCTCCGCCGGAGATTGTGACGCTCGAGCGACTGTTATAAATTATAGGTTCATCGGTAAGCGCCGTGATTTTACCGCTTAAGATTTCAAGCTCGCCGAATGATGAATGGTCTAAGACGAAAAGGCTTTTTTGAGCCGCCTCCAGCTCGGAGTCCGAAACCGTTAATTTACCCGACTTTACTCTTATCCTTCCGCCGTTTGATTTTAAGAAAACGGAGTCGAGCGTCAATGCAGAATCCTGTACGGAAATCTCGGCTCCGTCCGAAAGCTCTATTGCTCCGCAAAAAATGAACTCTCCACGTTCTATCCTCACGCTTTCCGTTATAGGGACGCTGCGAAAATAAATTTTACCGCCCGAGCGCTCTTGCAGAAATTCATTAAGCGACGGATAAAGGACGGGCTGTGAAAAAGCTCCGTCCCCATATTCCGCTATCAAGTATCCCCCATCCTCATAAGAAACGGAAAACTCCGCATCAAGGTCTGCATAAACGAAATTGCCCATATAAATCAGGCACAAAACCGCCATAATACAGATGGGGAAAAATATAATTTTTGAAATTCTAAGGTTCATTTTTTACGTCTTCCTAAATTTTTACTTTAAAATAATTCTAGCAAAACAGCGCTCTTTTTTTCAAGTGGATAAGTACGTTAAAATTTCAAAAAATTAATTCTAAAAGACTTATTTTTAGGCAGTTTACACTTGCTTTCTTTTAATTTCGACAGAAAAAGCCATCGTATGCGTGTGCGGGACACGGTATACAAACGGCTTTCCATTCATAGATATTAAGCTTTATCTGTTAGTGTTGATAAAGTCTGTAATCTCATCCTTCGTTCTGTATCCGACGGACATATCAAGGAAGGTATTGTCCTTGACAAGAGCTAAAAACGGTATTGACTCTACCTTGAACATACGCGCAAGTGATGGCGAAGAATCTACGTCTACCTTGCAGAACTTAACGTCTGTAATCTCCTTTTCAAGCTCTGCGAGTATCGGGGCAATCATTCTGCACGGACCGCACCAGCTTGCGAAAAAGTCGATAAGAACAAGGTCGGAACACTCCTCAACCTCGGTTTTGAAATTTTCATCATTTATAAGAAGCATAGTTGTCTTCCACCTTTCTTTTTAACTACCTTTTAATTTTAACACAAAAAGGTTCTTTTGTCTATAAAAACGTAAAAGTTTACAAAATTTTATATTTTATCTTGAAAAGACGGTAAAAAAGTTGTATTATACTCTATGTAATTTACTTTGCATACAAATATAATATGAAAGGTAAGAAAAATGGAAAAGTATAAAAAAGAACTGTGCGTAGATATACACGACGTCGATTTCAACGGTGTCGCAAAGGCATCGTCACTTATGAAATACGTACAGCTTGCGGCTCAGGCGCAGCTTACGGAAAACGGCAAGTCATACGACCAATTGAAAAGCCAAAAGCGCGCTTTCATTCTCAGCCGTATGAAGCTTGAATTTACAAGTCCTGTACGCGCGTTTGAAAACCTTACGGCGATTACGTTTCCCTGCGAGTCGAGAGGATTCAGCTTTTTGCGTTGCTATAAGCTAAAAAGAGGCGAAGAAACCGTAGCGCGAGCAGTATCTCTTTGGGCACTTATAGATACGGACACACATTCGCTTGTGAGGGTTAACGATTTTGAGCTTGGACTGCAAACGTTTGACCCACTCGACCTTCCGCTTGGCAGATTCGTTATTCCGGCAAGTCTTAAGGAGGTAGGAAAATACGCAGTGCATTACGGGGACGTTGACCAGAACAGACATATGAACAACACGCGCTACCCCGACATGTATGCAAACTACCTGCCAATGGAGAACAAAAGAATAGCCGAAATAACCATAAATTATCAAAACGAAGCGCCTGCAAGGGATACGCTTACCGTGTATATGGGCGCTCTTGACGACGTATATTATTTCAGAACGGTTCGCTCTGACGGCAAGGTTAACACGGAGGCCGAGGTAAGGCTTGTAGAAATTTGACGGATGTTTTCATTGCAAAAATTGCCGATTCAATGCAAATTTTGTAAAAATGTCGACTTTTATTGATTTTTAGCAGTCAAATTTTACATTTTTCGTACACTCAAAGCTTTGCGATTGACTTGATTATTAATTTCGTGCCTGAATCAACACCAATATAAATCAATTTCAACAATGTTTTTGACAGGTGAATAATGCGCGTTAAAATTCCGCGTCCAATTTAACGACACGCACATCTTCAAAATGATATTATAGAAGCAGAGGATATTTTAATGAACATTTTGGGGGAGTGCAAATATGGAGAAAATCAAGCTTTTAAGGCGTGATACTGTAACGGAGGGCGGGATTGAGTACACATATACTCTGTCAGCATCGCTTGACGAGGGCGGAGACGAGTATTCGAGCTATTCGATTGATATAGGTATGATTTTTAACCGCGGAGAAATCAGGAACGCGACGGCTAAGGCGGCGTTTTGCGACAAGGACCGCGCAAATCTGTTTTATGAAAAGCTCCTTAAAAATCTGGCCACACCGACTGACCTTTCCTACGTGCTTGAGGACGAGGGGGCTAAAATATAGTTTCTCTTGAGGTTGGGAGCTTTCTGTTTCTGAATTTTAGAGCGGATATTCCAACCTTGGCAGAGAAAAACTCGGAAAAATAGTTTTCGTTATCAAATCCGACCTCATAGGCTATCTCCTTGACCGTCATGGCGGTTTCAAGAAGGAGTCTTTGGCTTTCCATAAGTCTTTTGTTAAGAATATACTGCTTGGGACTTACGTGGAATATTTCTTTAAAATGATTAGAAAAATACATAGTGCTGATTTGCATCATATCGGAGAGTGCTGAGAGCTTAATGTCGCGTTTATAGTTTTCGTCTATAAACGTTAAGACCTTCTCAAATTCTCCGATTTTTTGCATATTCGGTGAAATCTCGCTCACGAAATCCGAGAGAATAATATTCATTGCCCCGCGCACCTTCAGCCTTGCGCTTAAAGAGCTATCGCTGTAATTGTCAACCACAGCTTTAAACAGGTACTCCGCAGCCTCGCTTGCGGGCGCTGTATATTTGTCCGTCAAGTAACGGTATAGCGAAAAATAGCGGGAAACCGACTGAAAATGTATGTAATATTTTGTCATTTTATCCTCTATTGCGCTTTCGAGTATCGAAAAAGCCGGGATAAAATATACGTTGTTGCCCCTAAGCTCTATTTCCCTGTCCGCAAGGCGCAGTCTTGCCTCGCCCTGCTTTATATAGTAAAGTCTGTGATAGCGGATTTGCGGATGGCGGATATCCCACTTTACAAAGTTCCACTCACGCCCCACATCGCGCATCTCGGCAAATACTACCGAATAGTCGTCGTTTTGAAATAATAAGTCGTTCATAAATCACCTAAGTTTTGTTAAGAAAATCCTTTGTTTATCCTATTGTAATCATTATACAATAAATATATAATTAAATCAAAGATATTTATATATTTTTAGGAGGAAAAATTTATGGCACAAAACAGATACGTTGGCGATTATCCCGTAATCGGTATTCGCCCGATAGTAGACGCGCGTCGCGGACCTATGCAGCTTCGCGAAAGCCTTGAGGGTCAGGTTATGGCCATGGCCAACGCGGCAAAGAAGCTTTTTGAGGAAAATCTTTTCTACTCAAACGGCGAGCCTGTAAAGGTAGTTATGGCGGACAGCACCATAGGCAGAGTTCCCGAGACTGCAGCCTGCGCCGCAAAATTCAAGAAGGAGGGCGTTGACATTACTCTTTCCGTAACTCCCTGCTGGTGCTACGGCTCAGAGACTATGGATATGGACCCCCAGACAATCAAGGGCGTATGGGGCTTTAACGGAACTGAGCGTCCCGGCGCCGTATATCTTGCGGCAGTTCTTGCGTCTCACGCACAGAAGGGTCTGCCCGCGTTCGGTATTTACGGACACGAGGTGCAGGACAGAGACCAGGTTACCGAAATTCCCGAGGACGTTAAGGAAAAGCTCCTCAGATTCGGCCGCGCGGCACTGGCTGTTGCTACGATGAAGGGTAAGTCATACCTTCAGATTGGTTCTCAGTGTATGGGTATCGGCGGTTCAATTATGGACCAGGATTTCGTTGAGACCTATCTCGGTATGCGTGTTGAGTCCGTTGACGAGGTCGAGATTCTTCGTCGAATGGAAGAAGGCATCTACTGCGAGGAGGATTACCAGAAGGCGCTTAAGTGGACTAAGGAGCACTGCAAGGAGGGTCGTGACGACAACCCTGAGTACGTTGATTTCCTTGGCGAAAAGTACAAAATCAAATTTACTCCCGAGGAAAAGGAAAAGCAGTGGGAGTTCACCGTTAAGATGTACTGCATTATCAAGGATTTGATGGCAGGAAACAAGAAGCTTCCCGACAGATTTGAGGAAGAAAAGGTTGGTCATAACGCAATAGCGGGCGGCTTCCAGGGACAGAGACAGTGGACGGACCATTGGCCGAACTGCGACTATCCCGAGGCGCTTCTCTCCTCGAGCTTTGACTACGAGGGTGCACGCGAGCCCTACACTCTTTCAACCGAGAACGACGTGCTTAACGGACTTGGTATGCTCTTTATGCGTTTGCTTACACACAGAGCGCAGATTTTTGCTGACGTTCGTACATACTGGTCTCCTGAGGCTACAAAGAGAGTTACAGGCTATGACTTAGAGGGTAAAGCTAAGGAAAACGGCGGTATTATCCACCTTCTTAACTCTGGTGCTGCTTGTCTT
>JAZRNI010000220.1:0-1939 GCA_045648105.1 Eubacteriales bacterium
GTTTACGACTCTAACCGAAATTCCCTCTTTTGCAAGCTCCTCTGCGGCTTCGATGGCGAGATGAACCATATAACCGGTTGCGATAGCCGTCGCGTCGCCGCCTTCCTTAAGAACCACTCCGCGGCCAAGCTCGAAGCGATAGCCCTCTAAGTCCGAGGTTACGTCGGGCACGGCGTATCTGCCGAAACGCATATATACGGGGCCCTTATGGAGCAGTGCCGCCTCAACGGCAAGATAGCTTTCGTTTGCGTCACAGGGGCAGATTACCGTCATACCGGGTATAGTACGCATAAGCGCCATATCCTCGTTGCACTGGTGGGTTGCGCCGTCCTCGCCTACCGTGATGCCTGCGTGCGTTGCACCGATTTTTACGTTGAGACCGGGGTATCCTATTGAATTTCTCACCTGCTCAAACGCGCGTCCTGCCGCAAACATAGCGAAGCTCGATGCGAAAACAGGCTTGCCGGTCGTTGCTATTCCTGCCGCAACGCTCATCATATTGCCCTCGGCAATACCGCAGTTAAAAAATCTTTCGGGAAACTTTTTCTTAAACATACCCGTCTTGGTGGCTGCCGCGAGGTCTGCATCAAGAACTAAAAAATCATATTTATCGCCAAGGTCGCAAAGCGCCTGTCCGTAGCTTTCTCTCGTTGCCTTCTTTTCTTTCATCTTACACGCCCTCAAGCTCTTTCTCTATTTTTTTAAGGTCATCTATAGCAACCCTGTAAAGGTCCTCCTTAGGTGCCTGTCCGTGCCACTCGCACTTGTTTTCCATATAGGAAACGCCCTTACCCTTAACGCTTTTCGCAATTATGACGCTGGGCTTACCCTTTACCTCTTTTGCGCGGGCAAAGGCAGACTCAATCTCGTCAAAATTATGCGCGTCGATTTCTATGACGTTAAAGCCGAACGCGCGGAATTTCTCATCGTGGGGCGCGGGGTTCATAACCTCTGCCGTAGGGCCGTCTATTTGCAGACCGTTAAGGTCGAGTATAACGACGAGATTATCGAGCTTGTAGTGAGACGCGAACATTGCCGCCTCCCATACCTGTCCTTCCTCGCTTTCTCCGTCGCCGATTACCGTATAAACGCGGTAGGAATCTCCGTTTACCTTAGCCGCAAGCGCCATACCGCAGGCAGCGGAAATACCGAGTCCGAGCGAGCCTGCCGACATATCAACGCCGGGTATGCCGGTCATATCGGGGTGACCCTGAAGCCTAGAGTCAATCTGTCGCAGGGTTTTAAGCTCGTCTTTTTCGAAAAAGCCGCGCTCCGCAAGCGTCGCGTAGAGTGCGGGCGCCGTATGTCCCTTGGAGAGGACGAATCTGTCACGGTCTTTAAGAGTCGGATTTTTCTCGTCAACGTTCATCTCCTTAAAGTAGAGATAAGTAAGAACGTCGGCAATAGATAGTGAGCCGCCCGGATGACCGCATCCCGCGCTGTAAACCGCCTCGATAATACCCATACGGATATTGTTGGCGTGACGCATAAGAACAAGTTTGTTTTCACACTGCTTCATAAACTGACTCCTGTATTTTATTTTAACACGCTTATTTTACACTAATTTTCCATCTTTGTCAACAGAAAAATATAACAAAATACGACATAATTGCTCTCTAATACCGCAGCTCTGCGTTTTTCATCCGCTTATCCCTAAACGGAGCTTGCGGATTGGGCGAAAATTTGTAAAAAAAATAAGGTAGAGGTACCGTGCAAAAAGTACCTCTACGTTTTTTATTCGTTTGTGCTCAAATACGGAAAGCCCTTTAGTAAATTTCTCTTTTCTTCACCTGTACTATAAATCCCGCTATCGCAACCGCAAGCGTAAATACGAGAATTCCTATCCATTCCCTGCCGACAAGGAAGCCAAACGAGGTATAATTGAATATACCGTAATTGAAGCTCAGAGCTACGAGATATCCGCCAAGAAGCGAGGTCA
>JAZRNI010000221.1:0-4045 GCA_045648105.1 Eubacteriales bacterium
GGTAAAAGCACGATATGCAATCTTATACCGCGCTTTTACTCTATAAATTCCGGCAAAATTACTCTTGACGGCATAGACCTTCGCGATATAAGCCTTTACAGCCTTCGTAAGAACGTAGGCATAGTCTCTCAAAACATATTCCTTTACGATACGACAATTAAGGAAAATATAGCCTATGGCAGACTTGATGCCAGCGACGAAGAAATTATCGATGCCGCGAAAAAGGCAAATATCCACGATTATATTATGACGCTCGAAAAGGGCTACGATACCGAGGTTGGCGAGAGGGGCATTAAGCTTTCGGGTGGCCAAAGACAGAGAATTTCAATAGCCCGAGTCTTTCTTAAAAACCCAAAGCTTCTTATACTTGACGAGGCAACGAGCGCGCTCGATAACGCAACAGAGATGCAAATTCAAAAATCTCTTGAAGAGCTCAGCGTCGGCAGAACGGTTATCGTGGTTGCCCACCGCCTTTCTACCGTAAGAAATGCAGATGAAATTGCGGTATGCGATGTCGGCGGTATAACCGAGCGCGGCACGCACGAGGAGCTTTTAAAACTTAACGGAGAATACAAAAAACTTTACAGTTACACGTTGAAATGAAAAATCTCGAAGAAAATACAAACAATACAGAAATAGGCACCCTCAAAATGGGGCTTCGCGACGGATTTCCGATAGGAATCGGCTACTTTTCCGTCTCCTTCGCATTCGGAATATTTGCCACGGGTACGGGTCTTAACGTTTTGGAAGCGCTGTTTATATCAATGCTCAACCTCACAAGCGCAGGACAGGTAGCCGCCGTTCCGATTATTGCAATGTCGGGCAGCTTTATCGAGCTTGCCTTAACTCAGCTCGTAATTAACGCGCGATATCTTTTAATGTCCCTATCCCTTTCGCAAAGGGTCGGCAGCAGCGTTCGGCTTTGTGATAAATTTCTTCTTGCCTTCTCCTGCACCGACGAGATGTACGCCGTTGCAATGGCAAAAGAAAAAAATCTTGCGCGAAAATATCTCTACTCGCTTATAATCCTGCCGTACGTAGGCTGGACGGTGGGCACTCTGTGCGGTGCGATAGCAGGCGGTCTTTTGCCCGATAGCTTGATATCTGCTCTCGGTATTGCAATTTACGCTATGTTTATAGCTATAGTCGTCCCTGCGGTTAAAAAGAGTCTGAAGGTTACGGTTGCCGTCATAATTTCGGTTATCCTATCACTTTCCTTTAACTATATCGAGCTTTTAAAGAAGGTTCCGAGCGGCTTTGCCATAATCATCTGCTCGGTCCTCGCCTCGCTTTTGATGGCTTACGTTGATACGAGAAAAAAGGGGGAAAATAAAAAATGAACGAAATTTTGAAGTTTGCTCTCTACCTTTTAACAATGGCTCTCGTTACTTATCTTTTAAGGCTCATCCCCTTAATTGCGATAAAGAAGAAGATTGAAAACCCATTTCTTTTGCGTTTTCTTTACTATATCCCCTATACAGTGCTTGCGGCAATGACTCTGCCTGCAATCCTCTACTCAACAAGCTATATAACAAGCGCCGTTTTCGGAGCGCTTGTCGCGCTGCTTCTCGCCTACTTCAATCGCGGTCTTTTTACCGTATCCCTCGGCGCAGTAGCGGCAGTTTTCGTAGCGGAGCTTATAATCCCATATATCAACTTAAACATTATTTGATAAGTAAGGAAATTTTTAAATGAAATACGATGTTGTTATCATAGGCGCAGGTCCCGGCGGAATATTCTCAGCCTACGAGCTTTCGCGCCTCTCGCCTAATTTAAAAATCGCACTTTTTGAGTCGGGCAGTCCACTTAAAGACCGTCACTGTCCTATAGACGGCGATAAAATAAAAACCTGCATCAAATGCAAAAGCTGCGCTATTATGAACGGCTTTGGCGGTGCGGGCGCGTTTTCTGACGGCAAGTACAATATCACAAACGACTTCGGCGGCACTCTGTACGAGTATATCGGCAAAAACAAAGCAATAGAGCTTATGAATTACGTTGATAAAATCAATCTGGAGTACGGTGCAGAGAGTACCAGGATGTATTCCACCTCGGGCTCGTCATTTAAAAAGAAATGCCTGCAAAATAAGCTTACTCTGCTCGACGCATCTGTGCGTCACCTCGGCACGGATATAAATTATATAGTGCTCGGTAATATTTATAATTATCTTAAGGAAAGAATAGACTTTTATTTCAACACCGCCGTTCTTCATATACAGGCGGGTGACTCGTTATATAAAATTATTACGAAAAACGGCGAATACGAGTGCGATAAATGCATAATATCCGTCGGCAGGAGCGGAAGCAAGTGGATGGAAAGCATCTCGCACGAGCTCAATATTAAAACCAAATCCAACAGAGTGGATATAGGTGTCAGAGTTGAGCTTCCCGCTGAGATCTTTGAGCATATAACAAGCGAGCTTTACGAAGGAAAAATAGTATACCGTACGGAGAAATTCGAGGACAAGGTGCGTACCTTCTGTATGAATCCGCGCGGTATCGTTGTAAATGAAAATACAAACGGAATAGTAACCGTAAACGGACACAGCTTCGAGGACGAGGGTAAAAAGACGAATAACACAAATTTCGCGCTCCTTGTATCAAAGCACTTTTCAGAGCCCTTTGAGGACAGTAACGGCTACGGCGAGAGTATTGCGCGTCTTTCGAATATGTTAGGCGGCGGCGTAATAGTACAGCGCTTTGGCGACCTTGAACGCGGCAGACGCAGTAACAGGGACAGGATACTGGAAAATACTGTCATACCGACTCTTAACGCAACACCGGGAGATTTGAGCCTCGTGCTTCCTAAGCGTATACTCGACGGAATTATCGAGATGATTTACGCGCTTGACCGTATCGCGCCGGGAACCGCAAACGACGATACGCTTCTATACGGCGTAGAGGTTAAATTTTACAATATGGAAGTAGAGCTTGACGAAAACCTTGAAACAAAGCACAAGGGGCTTTACGTCATAGGTGACGGAAGCGGAGTAACGCACTCGCTTTCGCACGCATCTGCAAGCGGCGTTTACGTCGCGCGCAAAATCGCAGAGGAATACTAATAAAAAACCCCCGAAAATGTACTCTAAAGATTACATTTCGGGGGTTTAAGTTATGCGGCAAGCCTGCGCCTGTCAAAATAGCAGTAGATGCGTATTGACTGCTTTGCATTCTCGGGCTTGCAGCTCTGGCAAAAATCCGAGGTCTTGTAGCCGTTTTCAAGCAGCTCCTCAAGCGTCATATCGGTATATATTACGTTTGCGGTAGACGTAGCGTATCTACACGTCTTAAGATGTATTTTCTTTGTACTTTTGTTAATTACGTAGGTGCAATTTTCAAGCGTGATATCACCGCCGTCGCTGCCGTACTCATAGCTCGGGTCCTTTTCGTTTGCGCCGGTAGCATAGTCGATGATTACGCCGTCCTGGACGTTCATTATATAAACGTTAAAGCAAACACCCTCACCCTCGTCCTCAACGGACCAGCCCTCAAGATGCACGCCGCTTGCAAGCAGGTTGTTTCCTTTAAAAATAGGCTCAACTCTATACATTACGTGACGCTCGGGATATTCGGCAATATAGTCAGCTATCTGGTTTTCAAAATCCAGCATACCAAGCTGGATGGGGCTTGTCGTACCAACGTTGAGTATTTTTGTGCCCGTAATCAAATTATATTTATTGTTATTTTCACCGGTAAGCTGCCAACCAATCAAGTGACACCTGTTATAAAGGTATCCGCCGCTGATGAAGGGATAGCTGTTATTGTTTCCTTCCCAGCCCGTCGGCTTGTGGGATAAGCTTCCTCGGGTGTCCGTCGGCATAAGCTCCTTGCCAATACAGGCAACCGCAATTCGGCATCTGCCAAGCTCATCAAGCGGGGAATAATACTCGTACGACTCCGTCGTAATCTGATTTTTTGTAAAATAGGGCACACCGCCGTTTATTGTAACGTAAGTGGCATTGCCCCAAGTATAGCTTGGGATTATAGAGAAATCAAACATCGGCTTTGTAAGCGCGGGATTTTCCGGCTCAGGCTCGGGCTCAGG
>JAZRNI010000222.1:0-6950 GCA_045648105.1 Eubacteriales bacterium
AATCTGAGCTGGGGTGTAACACCCGTGCTGAGCGAGGAGTTCAGCTCGCTAGACGTCCTCTTTTATCAGTCACTTATGAAGGCGAAGGCGATAATGTCACTAAAGAAAGGCGACAACGTCGTGCTTACGGGCGGACTGATAAACGGTAAGTCGGGAAATACTAACACCATCAAGGTTGAAACCATCTGAGAACTTGGAACATTTTGGCGCAAATTGCCGTTTCCGCGCTCGCGGTACGTGTGTACCGCTTCGTTTGTCAGCCGACGATTTTCGCTCAAAATCTTCCTAAATCTCAAGGGGGGACTGAAATTTTTGGCGCAAGTTGCCGTTTCCGCGTTCGCCTTACACAGGTACCGCTTCGTTTGTCAGCCGACGATTTTCGCTCAAAATCTTCCTAATCTCAAGGGAGGGACTGAAATTTTTGGCGCACACAATCCCTATTTTGCATAACTGAAAAGGACGAGATTTTCTCGTCCTTTTTTTGCAGCGACAGCTGCATTTTGAGCTTTTAGAGCAAAATGCAGATTAGACCGTTTGCGCCCTCGTTGACTATGCGCTCAAGGGTCTCGGCGATTTTCTCGCGCGAGTCGTCGGGGATATTGAGCAGCTTTGCGTTCATACCGTCGTTTACGAGGTCGTAAAGGGATTTGCCGAACATATTGGACTCCCACACACGCTCGGGCGACTCGCGAAATTCGTCAAGCAGGTACTTGACAACCTCCTCGGTCTGCTCCTCAGTACCTACGATAGGGCACAGCTCTGCTTTGATTTTAGTGCTGATTAAATGGATGGAATTGGCGCTGGCTGATACCTTGACCCCAAATCCGCCCGATTGGCGCGCAAGACTGGGCTCGTCTAAGACTACCTCGTCTGCGCTGGGCATAACTATACCGTAGCCCTTTTCGCGCACGTCCCTCAGGGCGTTTTCAATTTTTGCGTATTCCTTGTCAATCTCACCGTAGCGCATCATACTCGTAATGACGTCGCGCTCGTCAGCGACGCGCGTACCGACGATATCGCTCAGAACCTCATAATAGCTTTCCTTTGAAATCGGTACGTCAAGGTCGGCAACGCCGTCACCCGCGCTCGCGGAAATCTCGTGTATATCTTCTCTTTGAGAGAGGGATTTTTCTATATCGCCAAACCTTTCCACACCCTCGCAAAATTCACGCACCTTTGATATAAGCTCCTCGCGCAGGGGATGATTTTTAGGCAGTGCGTCAACCCATATAGGCAGGTGGAACTTTAACTCTCTGATAGGGAACGAGGAAAGAACCAAGCCGAGAATTTCACGCACGTCGTTATCGTCGAGCACCGCAAGGTTTACGAGCGCGCAGGGAGCGCCGTATTTTTCCTCAAGCGAGAGCGCAAGCGCGCGCGCCTGCTCTCCGTTTGGATTTGCGGAATTTAAAACTATCGCAAAGGGCTTATTGTATTCGTGCAGCTCCTTTGCAATTCTTTCCTCAGCCTCAACAAAGCTTTCACGCGGGATATCACCAAAGCTTCCGTCGGTAGTTACGAAAAGCGCGATTGTCGAATGCTCCTTTATAACCTTGCCCGTGCCTATCTCCGCGGCGCGTGAAAGGGGCATAGGCTCATCCGACCAAGGGGTGTTAACCCGTCGCTCCTGCCCGTCCTCGCTCTCGCCGAGCGCACCGTCCACTACGTAGCCGACGCAGTCAATGAGCTTTACGTTAAGGCGCGTCTTGTCAATCGTCACCGTCACCGCCTCGTCGGGCACGAATTTCGGCTCGGTCGTCATAATAGTCCTGCCCGATGCGCTCTGCGGAATTTGGTCAACAGTCCTGTCCCTGTCAAATTCATTTTCAATTCCCGGTACGACCGCAAGGTCTATAAACTTTCTTATAAAGGTAGATTTTCCCGTTCTTACAGGTCCGACAACACCGATATATATATCTCCGTTCGTCCTTTTTGCAATATCCTCATAAATGCTGTTTTCTCTCATAAGGGCCCTCCGAAATAATATTCTCTCAAGAGATATTATGCGCGCATCTTTCAAAACAGAACAAAAACAAGCCTTTTAGCGTGCTGCTCGCAGGAAAAAAATGTTTTCGATAAATGATTTCGGATGCTTAATGAAAAAAAGGGCGTCAGCTTAGGCAGAGGTGAAAGCAAAACGGGCGAGGAATTGCTTTTACAACGTCCATCGCCCCGGCTTTAATATCTGATATCTTCTATTAAGCTCGAAAGCCTGCGAAATTTCGCAGGCTTTCCTTGTTTTTCTTTTTATATTCTGATTTTCTTTGGTATTTCGACCTTGTTCGGTGCGGATACGGGAAAGACCTTTTTGTCTCTGCCTTCAAGGAGAAGGGAACAGTTTTTAAGGTCGACGCCCATAACTCTGTACCGTCTTTTTTTATTGTTTTGCGAGTAGCTTATTTTAAGACCGCGCATTATGAATCTTTGTCTGTATATATCCATAAATTTCGACGGGCTTTTAAGGCTCTTGTAATGCAGGAAAAACTTGTTGAGAATGTCGCTTGCGATTATGAGGGGGAGATTCGTGCTTTCCTCGGAGAAAACCTTTTTTATAAGGTCGGATATACGCATCGGGAAGTTCTCCCGTCGAAGCTCGCAGGAAAAGCTCACGATTAGATATTCGTAAGAGGTGAAGTTGTCGAGCTTGCCTTCAATACAGACCTCGCCTATGATTTTTCCGTCGCAGTAGATTTTTCCAACCCAGCCGATGCCGAGCCTTTTGTCCGTATGCTCCTCAAGTCCCTGTAAAAGCGCAACGGCTGTAAGGGGAGTGAGCAGGGTTGCCTGAGAGGGAAATATAGACGGTCTTAAAATGCAGGACATAAATATTCCCTCGTCGTAGCCCTTGGGCTTTCCCTCTGAGTCAAGCCTTGTGCGCTTGCCCGTTACCACCGCGTATCTGTCGGGATATTCTTTGCCCGCGTACTCTCTTGCAAGATTAACGGTGGAGACAAGAGAGTCGTGATATTCAAGCTTTACGGCGCTGCCGTCGGAAGCTCTCTTATTTATTACAGTATTATCCATAAACGAAAGCCTCCTTTGGCTCATATTTTAAGAAATCAGTACGCCTTGCCCCAATAAACGAGCTTCTTTGCCTCTCTGCCGCAGCAAACGCATTTGGTATCGACGCTCTCCTGATTAAAGGGCATACAGCGCGACGTTACGTCTGCCGTCTCCTTGAGCTTAAGCTCACACTCAAGCTCACCGCACCACATAGCCTTGATATAGCCGTTTTTCTCGTTAGCAATCGCGCAAAGCTCGTCGAGATTAAGCGCTGTATAGGTGCGCTCCTCTCTGTGGCGAAGCGCCTTCTCGTAAAGCGACTTGGTTACTGATGCGAGCGCCTCGTTGACGCTTGCAAGCACGCTGTCGGTAGCTACGAAGGATTTTTCACGGTTGTCGCGCCTTACGAATACGCATTTGCCCTCCGCAAGGTCTCTCGGGCCAAGCTCGATTCTGAGCGGAACTCCGCGCATCTCGTATTCCGCAAACTTCCAGCCGGGGGATTGGTCGCTGTCGTCAACCTTAACTCTTACACCGCCTGCCTTAAGGGTATCGCGAAGCGCGTAAGCCGCGTCAAGCACGCCCTCCTTATGCTGCTGGATGGGAACTATAATAACCTGCACGGGCGCTATTGACGGGGGAAGGACGAGACCGCTGTCGTCGCCGTGTGTCATTATGATACCGCCGATAATACGGGTCGAAACGCCCCAAGAGGTCTGGTGCGGCGGCTTTAAGGTGTTGTCGCTGTCAAGGAACTGGATGCCGAACGCCTGTGCAAAATCACTTCCGAAATTATGCGAGGTACCGCCCTGAAGCGCCTTGCCGTCGTGCATAAGAGCCTCTACGGTGTAGGTAGCCTTAGCGCCGGCAAACTTTTCCTTATCCGTCTTTTGACCGCGGATAACGGGCATAGCGAGGTCTTGCTCAAAGAAATCGCCGTAGATATTCAGCATCTGTACGGTTCTTTGCTCAGCCTCCTCCGCCGTTCTGTGCATAGTGTGTCCCTCCTGCCACAAAAACTCGCGTGGGCGAAGGAAGGGACGGGTCGTTTTCTCCCATCTTACAACGGAGCACCACTGGTTATAAACCTTGGGAAGGTCTCTGTAAGACCTGATAATATTGGCATAATGCTCGCAGAAAAGCGTCTCTGAGGTCGGACGCACGCACATTCTCTCGGCAAGCCTTTCGTTACCGCCGTGCGTTACCCACGCAACCTCGGGCGCAAAGCCCTCTACGTGCTCCTTCTCCTTAGTGAGGAGCGACTCGGGTATAAACATAGGCATATAGACGTTCTCAACGCCCGTTTCCTTAAATCTCGTATCGAGAATTTTCTGAATATTCTCCCAGATTGCATATCCGTAAGGGCGGATAATCATACATCCCTTAACGCTCGAATAGTCAATAAGGTCAGCTTTTTTTACAATATCGGTATACCACTTGGCAAAGTCTACGTCCATCGGCGTAATTTGCTCAACGAGCTTCTTATCGTTGCCTGCCATTTTTTAAAGTCCTTTCACAGTCTGAATATAAATATATAAGTATTATATAACAAGAGCGCCGATTTGTCAATACGGAAATTTGTTTTGAAGCTGTCCCATTTTTGGGACAGAGCATCTGATATACTGAACTCACAAGAAAAAAACGAACAGGAGAAAATCAAAAATGAAGACAGTAAAATACGCAGTAGCAATAGCGAAGGGAGAAAACGAAACGATACTCGGAGTTTTCACAAGCGAGAGGGAGGCTGACGAATTTGCGCGCAAGAACCGCCTGCCGATTGACGCGGGACTTCATTACTGCTTTTCGTCGACCTTTAAGGGTAAGGTGCCGACGGGGAAGGCAATTCGCATACACAGCTATTACAATGCATAAAATTTTTCCGGAGCGATATTGATTTATATTGTCAAAAATGTTAAAATAAATTAAAAGTTGAATTTTTCGGAGAGTGCTTATGAAGGTTTTAATGCTTAACGGAAGTCCGCGCGCGGACGGAAACACGCAAATTGCCTTAATGAAAATGGCGTCGGTATTTGAAAAAGAGGGAATAGAATGGGAAATCGCGAGTGTAGGACGCGAGGCGGTAAGGGGCTGTCTTGCCTGCGGATACTGCCACGAGAACGGTAAATGCGCCGTTTCGGATATTGTAAACGCTCTTGCACCTAAATTTGAGGAGTGCAGCGGACTCGTAGTGGCATCGCCGGTTTACTACGCATCGGCAAACGGAACGCTTATTTCCTTACTTGACCGCCTGTTTTACAGCACCCGCTTTGATAAGCGTATGAAGGTTGGCGCGTCTGTGGCTGTGGCAAGGCGCGGAGGACTTTCCGCAACCTACGATGAGCTCAATAAGTATTTTGGCATATCGGGTATGCCGATAGCAACAAGCCAATATTGGAACAGCGTGCACGGCGCGGCGAAGGGTGAAGGGGCGCTTGACCTTGAGGGCATGCAGACGGTAGAGGTGCTTGCGGAGAATATGGCGTTTTTAATGAAAGCGATAGAGGCAAGAAAGCGCGAGTACGGTCTGCCTATGCTGCACAAAAAGGAAAAAACGAGTTTTATACGATGAATTTACGGCGGAAGAGGTAAAATCTTCCGCCGCACCGTATTTTTTAGCCAAATCTATTGAAATTTAGGAAATTATAATATATAATTAGTTATAACAAAAAATAAGAAAGACAAGAGGACTGATAAATGAAGGAATACTCACTTCTTAAACAGAACGACCAAGAGGTTTTTGACGCGGTTATGCTTGAGATGGGCAGACAGAAAAACAAAATCGAGCTTATCGCATCGGAAAACTTCGTATCGGAGACGGTAATGGAGGCTAACGGCACTATTCTTACGAACAAGTATGCCGAGGGATATCCCGCAAAGCGCTACTACGGCGGCTGCGAGTACGTTGACATCGTTGAGAACATAGCGAGAGACAGAGCAAAGCAGCTCTTTGGCGCAGCGTACGCAAACGTACAGCCTCACTCGGGCGCGCAGGCAAATATGGCGGTTTTCTATGCGCTTCTTACCCCCGGTGATACGGTTCTTTCAATGAACCTTGCTCACGGCGGACACCTGAGCCACGGCTCGCCTGTCAATATGTCTGGTAAGTACTGGAATATCGTCCCCTACGGAGTATCAAAGGAAACGGGTACTATTGATTATGAAGAGGTACGCCGTCTTGCTCTTGAATGTAAGCCTAAGCTCATTCTTGCGGGCGCGTCTGCCTATGCAAGAACGATAGATTTTAAGAAGTTCTCCGAAATCGCAAAGGAGGTAGGCGCGTATCTTATGGTGGATATGGCGCACATCCCGGGTCTCGTTGCGGCAGGCGTTCATCCCTCGCCCGTTCCGTACGCAGACGTTACCACCACTACCACGCATAAAACTCTCCGCGGTCCTCGCGGCGGTCTTATCCTCACCAACGACGAGAATATAGCTACGCTTATCAATAAGGCTATTTTCCCCGGCACTCAGGGGGGTCCTCTTATGCATACCATTGCGGCAAAGGCAGTATGCTTTGGCGAGGCGCTTAAGCCTGAATTCAGAGAGTACGCAAGGAGAATAGTAAAGAACTGCGCGACTCTTGCAAAGGCGCTGCTCGACGAGGGCTTCAAGCTCGTTTCGGGCGGTACGGACAACCACCTTCTCCTTCTTGACCTTACGGGTATGAAGGTTGATACGGGTAAGGAAGCGGAGCATCTTCTCGACGAGGTCGGCATTACGGTAAACAAGAACGCAATTCCGTTCGATACGCAAAAGCCCTTCGTTACAAGCGGTATAAAGTCGGAGGCCAAGCGGTCTTAGGAAGACAACCTTCCTGGTCAACTCCTTGGCTCACAGAACGACATGGCTACGATCCGACTTAGCATCTTCTCGACGAGGTCGGCATTACGGTAAACAAGAACGCAATTCCGTTCGATACGCAAAAGCCCTTCGTTACAAGCGGTATA
>JAZRNI010000223.1:0-9688 GCA_045648105.1 Eubacteriales bacterium
TGACCAGGAAGGTTGTCTTCCTAAGACCGCTTGGCCTCCGACTTGCAGCGCTTGAAGCACTCCTATTACCGTCGCCTGCTTACCCGTTCTTTTAAGCGTTCCGAGACGGAACTCATTACCCATGGTAAACGCAATAAAGCCGAGCGCTACGTCGGATATAATCGAATAGCTTTCCACATCCTCAAGACTTATAAACCCAATACCCGGTACACCTATCGCACCGAGAACGTACGGACCGATAAGCACGCCCGCAATAAGATAGGCGGTAACTGCCGGTAATTTTAAAGCTTTTGCTGCTCTTGAGAGCATAAGTCCTGCAAACAGGGCTATTGACAGACATAAAAGCGTTTGCATAAAAAATCAGACTCCAAAATTCTTTTAAAATATTTTCAAACGGAAGTAATTATATACCCATATCGCGCCTTTGTCAATACCAAAACGCAGAAAATTTTAAAATAAAATAAAGAAAATGCGAATGTCTTTAACGGAGAACACGCAAAAAGGCCGTCCGCGCTTTTTAAACGTCGTGGACAGCCCTTGTTACTGTTAAATTTGATGTTTCAGTCCGTCTGATGCGAACTGCGCCGCACCGTAAATTCCCGCATCGTTGCCAAGAGAGGCAATTTTGAACTCGATTCCTCTCGGAATGTCGGTTGAGTTTTTAAGATATTCGGGCATCAGAAGCTCGATAATCATCTCCCCCGCCTTTGATACTCCGCCCCCGATAATAAATGCCTCGGGGTCAAGAATAGAAGCGACGGTCGCAAGCCCCAGTCCAAGATAATCGCCAAACCTCTTTACAACCGCTAAGGCAAGCGCGTCGCCTTGCTTTGCCGCGTCAAATACCGCCCTTGAGCTTAGCTCAGAGTCGCGCAAAACGCTTTTTTCATCTGTCGACGAGAGTCGCGCCCTTGCCATTTGGACAACGCCCGTTGCAGAGGCGTATTGCTCAAGACAACCGCGCTTTCCGCATCCGCAAGCATCGCTTTCACTTGGCTCGACGAGAATATGTCCAATCTCTCCAATACCGCATTTGGGACTGCGAAGCAGTCTGCCGCCCCATACGATACCTGCGCCAATACCCGTTCCGAGAGTAACCATCACAACGTTCGAGCGGCCCTTGCCCGACCCGTGCGAAAACTCGCCGAGAGCCGCAATATTAGCGTCGTTCTCTGAGAATACGGGCACGTTAAGAGCAAGCGACAAATCGCGCGCGGGGTTGCAGTCAGAAAGACTCAGATTCGTAGTGTCGCTGATGTATCCGTCATATTCCACAAAGGATGGAAGCCCCATTCCAACGCCAATTATACTCTCAGCCGTCGCGCCGTGATTTGAAAGAAGCGCAAGGATATTTTCCTTAATTGCGTTAACGATAGACGCACTTGCGTTTTCTGTCGGAGTAGCAAACTCGCGTTTTTCAATCAGAGCGAGGTCCTTATCAAACATACCAAGCTTGATGTTAGTACCGCCGACGTCCGCACCAAATATATATTTTCCCGCCTTTTGTTCTGTATGCCGCCCGTTAAGCGCACTCTTGTATTTCACAGTATTTATTCTCCTCAGTCAAAAACAGTAAACCCGCGTAAATTGCTTGTAAAACACGCGCCAGGTCTAAATAAACCTTACTGTCTCATCTATTGCCTTTCTGTCAGAATGGAGCCTCGACGGATGCGTGTCGGCACACGGATATCCCGCCACGAGCACGCATACGGGCACGACGCTATTCGGAAGAGCAAATTCCTCTATAAGCTTATATACGTCGTACCACATAATAAACGTGGTTCCGACTCCAATGCTAGCAGCCTCAAGCATCATATGCGTCGCAACTATCGTCGCGTCAACGTAGCCTGAGTCGAGCCCGTCACAGTCGCGCTTCCAGCTTTCATTTTTATCGTAGCAGATAAGAAACGCCGTTTTTGCCCCGAATATCGACTCGCGGCATTTTGTAAGCTTCGAAAGCGCATCTTCGCTCTCCAGAACAAAAACCTTCTGGGGCTGTAAATTCTTTGCCGTCGGCGCAAGCCGTCCCGCCTCTAAAATCAAATCTATATCACGGCGGGATAGGGGGCGTGTATCAAATTGACGCATAGAAAAGCGCTCGGAAGCCAGCTTTAAAAAATCCATATCGGTCTCCTTTTTTTACTTAAGAAAGGTTTTTTTGATAAATTCGGCAAGCCCCTTGCCAAGCGCCTTGTGGCTCTCTCGCAGCGGATGGTACGGCTCTCTCGGCGCCCAAGCGCGCGCATCGACAAAGTATACGTTGTCTCCGCTTTGCTCGTTATAGCTCTTGACGCTCGTTTCAATCTCGTCAAAGTTAAATCCGCCAAAGGGTGAAAGCGCGATAATAACGGAGCTCGGATTGCGCCCTCTCACAAAAGCGAGAAATTCAGTATACGCTTTAATAAATGCATCGCTCTCTGCCCACGCATCGTTAGTTCCGTGGTTTATAACGATATAGTCGGCGTTAATGCTATCCATCGGCTCATTGTCCGAGTAAAATCCGTAGGAATTTATCACGGGCGGTATATCTCCGTTGCCAAGCGTGCATACTCCAAGCCTGCCGTAGCCCATAGTGTAGGGCCTGAAATTCAAAATCCTCGATGCAACGTATGCGTAATCCGCGCTCGAGTCGTTAGTGTGGAGAGGCGCGTGCTTATCAGCGTAAAACTTGTCCGCAAGCTCGTCGACGGCAACACCCTCGGTAATCGAGTCTCCGATAAATTCAATTTTCGGCCTTCGGTCCTCGGGCAGCGCGTAAAATTCGTCTGCCTCTATTCCCGCAAGAGTAACCATCGACTCTAATGGTGCGCACCATCTGCTTGCCTTCTCCATCGAGCTCTTCATAAGCACCTTTACGTAGTGCTCTCCGCTATCTTCACAGCTTATAAGATGATAGCTGTCTATCACCGTATCAATAAGCGCACCGTTGTCAACGGAAATATACACGTGCGGGCGGGGATTTGAGCAGTCACCCACCTTAAATGCTATACGCGCAAGCTCGCCCTTGAAGCCAAACTCAAAATAATTTCCGTTCGCCGTCGACGTCGCAGTATCACCCTTGATATTCCAACGTCCCGTATAGCGGATTCTTTCGTCATTTGCCCTGATAATCATTATTTTAAGTCATCCTTAATTACTTGTATTCAATAACGACGGTATTATGACACTCAATTTTAGGAACTGTGAACGACACCTCTCCGTCCTTGTCGGTAAAGGGAAATTCCAGATTGTCTATGGGTGAGTAAACTCTCGTTATTTTCTTGTCGTGCTTCATGCTGAATTTGGTATCGTAAATCGGCACGATGTCGTCTATAATCTCAGCTACACCTCTTCTCGCGGGCGCAGCATAGGTAAGGTTAACGCAATATCTTGAATTTTCCTTCTGGTCAATTACGGTAACTCTGCCGCAGGAGCCGAGACGGCACTTGATAACAGGATCGTATCCGCACAGATTTTTAAGCGCGGAAATAAGATAGTCTCTGTGCGCTACGCATCCGTAGCCGTTATAAAGCTTTCCTGCCGCGTGCGCCATAAATACTACGTTACCCTTTCTTGCAAGCGCGGGCGTCGGAGTGCTGTCCTTATCGTAAGGCGCGTTCTTGTGTCCGCAGTAGTGGGCGTATGTGCGGCTGAAAATCGGCACGTATGCGCTCGCAAATATCTCTGCGTCCACGTTCTCGTATTTGTTGATAGGGCAGTAGGAAAGGAACGGACTCTTAGGCAAACCGTCGTTCTCATCTATTTTCGCAAGTATGTAGTCCTGGTCTCTGTCGGGCTTTGCAACGAATTTCATACCGCAGTCAATAAGGAACTCGCCGTCCCTTTGAAGCGCCTCGCCCATAAACAGCAGCTTTCCGCCCTTGGAAAGATACTCGTTGAGCTTTTTAAGGTCCTCGTCAGTAGGAATGGTGCGGTCGGGCATAATTATTACGTCGAACTTCTCAAAGTTTCCGTTCGTTACGTAGTCAAAGTCAATCTGACTTTCAAGCAGAATATCGCAAAGTCCGTCAAAGTCGGGAGTCATTTCGGTAAAGTAAATACCCGCGTTCGTAACAGCCTCGCCGCCAAAGCAATACGGCTCGATTTTGTCAAGATACGAGTATGCGTAGCCTATATTCTCGTAGGTCTGAATATCCATCTCGCCGTCAGGACACATATGGTCGCCAACCGAGCAGCCGGCTCCGTACTGCGCCATACAGCATACCTCGTACTTGAGCGCGTGCTTTGACTTAAAGCCGCCAAACTCGCCCCACGCAAGGTGGAACTTGCCTGTCATACCCATATAATATTGGTTCTTTTTATCAAAAAATCTCGCACGGGGTGCCATCTTGTTGTATCCGCCCCACGCCGTCGGCAAATCCTCCATTTCAAAGTGGGTCTGATAGGGGTGATACTGAGGAAGGTCTATCGAAGCTCCGCCCGCATTGAAAAATATCGTCGCGTTCTTGTTATACTCCTTTAAGATGCTACAGCAGGTATCCATAAACGTCATATGCTTGATTTTGTAATATTCCTTTGCATCGGCCTCGTTATCGGGGTTAAGACCCATCTTGCGCATACCCCTCTTGCACTCCTCGCAGTAGCAAACGGGATAGCTTACGCAAATATCGTAAAACAGTCCGTCAACGTCGTATTTTTCACAAACCTCGCGTGTTAAGTCGTATATGTGATGCGCGTAAGAGCCGTCGTTAAGACACATATGCGTCCAGAAGGTCTCGGGTCTTGCCTCGTCGGGGCTCTTGCTGTCGTAGCCCTCTACGGGAAGATTGCGTAAAATATTGCCGTTCTTGTCGCGCGCGCACCATTCGGGATGCGTCTCGGCATCGTGCTCCGACCAGCCTGCCGTAATGTATACGGGCGCTCTTACGCCAACCTCGTGCGCTGCCTCAATCATACTGCCGGTAAGGTCAAAGTTAAGGTGAGGATGCATTACGCCTACCTTCGTCGGATAGTAGCAATAGCTGTGGTGGCATTTTGCAAATACCGTTATGCTTGACAAATTGCCCTTAATAAGCGCATTCTTGAAGTTCTCCTTTGAAAAGCGCCTTCCGATGCCTGTAATCACGGGAGAGGTGTGAAAGTCAAGGTGCACCTGCTTTTTAGGGAAGCTTAATTTGTCGTTTACCGAAAAAACGTCTCTTTTTTCCATTTTTCAATTCCCTTTATAAAAATATTTTTTTGCTTCTGACTCCAATTATATAACAACGCGCGAAAAAAAACAATACCGTTTTCAAAATTGAACGGTAATTTTTATTCCTTTAAATCCTAAAAAGACCGGCTCAAACGCAAAATTCATTGCATTTGAGCCGGTTTCACGTTACCGGAAGCTTTTTATTATCCAAGATACCACTTGGAGAAGCTGTAGTTGCATATGGGGGTCAGATTACAGTCGTTAGACAGGCTCGAGCTCGGTCCGGCATAGTAATACTTAACCGCATAGTAGCCGCTACTCTGCTCAATACCGTAACCAATGCTTGTGACCGAGCTGTCAATATAAACGTTGAACGGCGTATACGTACTGCTGCATATACCGCCCGTAAAGCTGGTAGTACCGTAAACGTAAATATTGGCAAGCTTTGGAGCAATCTTATTGAAATCATACTTTATAGCGTCAAGCTTGGAGAGTTCTACAGAGCCGTCGTATGCAAAGTCGGTAAGGCTCAGTAAAGTCTGATTGCCAAGCTGTTTAAAGGATTCCATTGCGGACTTCGGAATAGCAAGCTTTTGCACGGAGCACTGACGGAATGCATCGTATCCGATATGGGTAACACTGTCAGGTACTATTATAGTGGGAATCTTGGTGTAGGCAAAGCAGGTGTCGCCAATAGATTTAAGAGTCGAGGGAAGCGTAAAGCTTACTAAGCTCTCACATCCGTCAAAGCATCCCTTCGGAAGCGCGTCAAGCGTGCCGAGCAAGGTAACGGAGCTCATTTGCTCATTTCTCATAAATACGTTTTCACCAAGAGTCTTAACCGATGCCGGTACAGTAACTTCTTTAAGGTTGTTATTGTATGCCATAAAGACGATGCGCTCAACGCCATCGGGAACAGTGTAATTTGAATCAGTCTTGCTGAAGGGATAGCACATCAAGGTCTTGCCGTTATCAGCAAAGAGAACGCCGTCCTGTGAAGTGTAAACACCGCCGGGTGTAACCTCAAATGTAAGTACGTACTGACAAAGATAATACATTGCCCAGAACTCGCTTGAATCTTCATTTGTCGTAATGGTAGTAAGCGTCGAGGGAAGAACGACCTTGGAAAGACGCATATCATCATTGAGAGTGAGGAAATCTGCACAGATAGTATCCTCTCCCTCATTTACGTAAACGGTGAGATTTTCACCAATGTCATTATTGAAGTAATCAATAACCCTTTTATCGCCTGAAATATACATTTTTTCAAGCGCGGTACAGCCGGAGAATATCTTTTTGCCTATGCTCGTCGCACTCTGAGGAAGGTGTACCTCCACAAGACCGCTTGCATCCCTGAACGCATAATCACCGATGGAAACGATGCCCTCGGCAACCGTCAGCTTGTTTATCATATTAAGGCCCGCAAATGCGCCGTAGCCGATAGCTACAACGGGCACGTCGCCAATTTTTGCAGGAATATTAAGCTCGGCAAAGCCTGTAAGCTCGTAGTAATATTCGGGCGCCTCGTTAAGGAACACACCGTTAATGGTAATGCCTGCATCGGAAGGAGTGTAACCAACGTATGCCTTCTCTACAACCTCGTAGCTGTGGCTTACGGAAACACCCGCCCAGCTGAACGTCCAGCTCTTGCTGCCCGCCGATGCGGTGTCAAAGCTCAGAAGCTCCTCTGCGCCAAGCACGACAATATCGTAATCGTAGCCGAATTGGTTAGGCTCAAAGTCAACTCTCACCTCTACTGAGCCGGGCTTCTCTCCAAGCAGATAGTACTGGCCAAGGCCGTCGTAGATGCTTGCCTTGCTTGCTTTTACAACCTCAAGCGGAATTTCATCGGTTTTACCCTCGTAAGTTACTGTAAGACTGTGAAGACCGGTGCTTGTGGGCAGCTCTGAGAGCATATCCATAGTAAGCGGAATATCCTCAACGTCTCTGCCGCTGTCGTAGTAAGCGTTAATCGTTACGTCGTCAATATTAAGGCGAAGTCCAACAACGTACACGTCCATTCCCCAAGCGGGAAGCTTTACGTCAATGGAGGTAACAAAGTCACGCTTAATTTGATAATTGATACCGTTTGTCGTGTAGCCTTTATAAACAACGTACATATAACCCGATTCAAGCTCCTCAGAGGAATCAAAGCCCTCTATCATATCAGCTGTTACGGGCACGGTTTCATCAATCGTTGCGTTATTGTCAACGCGGAAGGTGCTTTTGCGATAGACGTTAAGCATAGAGCCGTAGGCAATTTCAAGCTCGTCACCGATATAGTAGCTTTTAGTGATACAGTTCTTATCGACCAGAGCGATGCCCGAAATTACAGATTCAAGCTGAATATTAACGGTTACGGGGAATTGCTCGGTTTCATCGTTTGGCTTCGTTACGCAGCTTATAGTGTAAGGTGTTTGTGAGGCAACGTAGGTGCTGTTGTTGTAAAGCATATGCATCAGTAGCGAGGGCTCTGCGTCGTCATCGGGAACGCAAAGATTTCTGATCAATCTATCAAAGCCTACGCCCATTTGCGTATTTACACCGTTTTTCAAAACGGTACTGCGCTCACCGTAGGTGAATATAAATTCGCCAAGCTCTATGAGATTGTCCGTAAACTCATACTCGCTTACCGGAACTCCGCTTGCAACAAAGGTGGCGGAATCGGGCGCGAGCATCACAAGCTCGGTTGCAACTGAGCTTTTTGGCTCTCCGCATTTCTTGAGCCAGTCAGACACCTGACCTATATACGCAGATGGACCGATATCGCCGTATACGTGGTTGTTTACTGTGACGGTGTAGCTGAGATCAGCTACCTTGACGTCAAACGTCACACTTACACCGTTCTCAAAGTCGAGCTCGGCAGAGACTGTTTCGGGAGCCTCTATATCGTATTCAATATAAATGGAATATAAGCCGAGCATATAGCTGACAATTTGAGTAGTACCGTCTTCGAGAGCTAGCTCGTCGTTTATTGTGAAACCGGAGTCAAAGGCATTAAAGAAGGCATCGTTTATAAGTATGCCATCGTCGCTTACGGTAAGTCCCTTGCCGTCAAGGACTTCGAGATGCTCGGCAAGGTCAAAGCTGTAGATTGCTTCGTAGTATTCCTCGCCAACACAGTATTCTACGGCAATCTGCTCATCCTTAAAGTATGATAATGGGATGTAGTTCATCCACTCAAATCTGCCTCGGTTGCCGTTGCCCTCAATCCTGTTTGAAAGCTTTACAGGCTCTCTGTAAACGAAATCGTTGTAACCGATTTCCTCTGCGCTCGCAATATCAAAGCCGCCGGAAAGGGTTGAATTTACAAGCGCGCGGAACTCGTCAGGACCAAAAACGTCATCAATAAAGCTTTCAAGCTGCTCGTCACTTGGCCGCTTGCCGGCGGCAAAGCGTATGATACTGCCAATGCTACTTTCAATGCTGCTATCGCTCAGCTGGTCAAGATAAAGACTGATAAGCTCTGCCGCCTCTGTGGCAGTAGCTAAAAAGCTCATATCGTTTGTGACTCTTTCCTTGTCGACGGAAATGGGCGCGCTGGCGCTTTCCCTCAACCACTGAGAGTCGGAGCCCTCGTAGCCAAGGTAAAACTCAAATTCACCAATGAACATATTCGCAGTGTATGCGTCAAGAAGCGGCTCGGATGCAAATTCAATACCCGTCAAATTAAAATCAACGTAGAATTTGTTAACGTCAACAAGGCTCATATCAGCCTCGTTGCTTGTGCCGCTACCGCCGTTACCACTGCCGTTACCGTTGCCATCGTCGGGGATGTCGGGACCGTCGCTGTACTTTTCATAGCATTTGTCGCACACATTGTCATCATCTGTGTCTCTGTGAACACAGATATCTGAGCCGTCGTCAAAATCCTCAAGGCACAAATCACACAGATAGTCGTCGTCAGCATCTCTGTGCAAGCAATCGCCACCACCGCCGCAGGCAGTAAGCAAGAGCAGTGCAAGCATCAGCACCGCAAGGCACAGAACTCGTCCAATAAGATTTAAGCTGTTTTTCATAATGCTTCTCCTCAAATTAACTTTAAATTATACACTATGATTATTGTATCACAATACTGAGTTTTGTCAAGAAAAACCGTATGCCCCGAATAAAATCAATAATTTTTTAATCTCCGCGCAAAACTTTTTGTTAAAACGTATTGACAAAAATGAAAACATTTGCTATAATGTTAAAGCAACTGAAAAAACGGTGCCATAGCCAAGTGGTAAGGCAAAGGTCTGCAACACCTCTATCCCCAGTTCAAATCTGGGTGGCACCTCCAAAAATTAAAGCGACCTCGAAAGGTCGCTTTAATTTTTATCCAAGCCGACGAAGCAGGCTTGGTATGTAATCAATGCGCTTGCGCATTGTATGTAATTGCGACGAAGTCGCGTATGGCATCACGCGCAAGCGTGCATGTTTCGTCGGCTTGATAACAATACATTTTAACGGCACTCGCGTCGCAAAGTGTCCGAATTGCGGACGAAAGTTTTTTTGCAAAAGGAAAGACTAATGGCATCTTTTTTGTCAACTCGTGCCAAAAAGATCCCGACCCTA
>JAZRNI010000224.1:0-1997 GCA_045648105.1 Eubacteriales bacterium
ACCTATTGCCAGACAGAGTTTGATCCCTATTCTGAGACCGTAAAGGTTGTCAAGGAATATGCATACTCAAACGGTGACAGAGCAAAGGTTAGATGCTACGGTGCGGATAACGTTCCCGAGGGCGTTGCTATTATGAAGCTCGAGAGCGTAGGCGTATCCATCACGGGTAACTCCACCAACCCCACAAGATTCCAGCACCCCGTTGCGGGCACCTATAAGAAGTGGTGTAACGAAAACGGTGTTAAATACTTCTCAGTTGCTTCGGGCGGCGGTACAGGACGTACGCTTCACCCCGATAACATGGCAGCAGGTCCTGCTTCCTACGGTATGACCGACACTATGGGTAGAATGCACTCCGACGCACAGTTTGCAGGCTCTTCTTCCGTTCCCGCTCACGTTGAGATGATGGGACTCATCGGCGCAGGTAACAACCCCATGGTAGGTATGACTGTTGCTGTTGCGGTAGCTATAGAAGAATCTAATAAATAATTCGCAAAGCGAATGAAATACTTGCTTTTGCAAGAATAAAATGTGCCCAAGTCCTTGGATTTGGGCACATGAATTTAAATAGGTAAATTCTATTTGCTTTGATTATTAAGGACAACAAGGCGGTCGGGAAAAGTAATTTTATGCTGGAAAAAATTTATTTAGAAATCACCAACGTTTGCAATCTTTCTTGCTCCTTTTGTCATAAGACGAAAAGGGAAAAGAGGTTTATGAGTAAAAGTGAATTTGATATTCTCACGGGCAAACTTGAGGGTCGGGCGAAGTGCTTGTTTTTTCACCTTATGGGTGAGCCGACCTTGCACCCAAAGCTCAGCGAGTTTATTAAAGCTGCTCGTGAAAAGGGCTTTTTGCCCGCCATTACTACTAATGGCTCACTGCTATCCAAAAACGGTGAAGCTTTGCTCGCTGCAAAGCCGTACAAGGTGAGCATTTCCTTGCATGCGCCCGAGGCAAATGAGGCGTTCAGAGACGAAAATTATCTTGCTGTTTGTATTGATTTTGCAAAGAGAGCGGCAGAGGGTGGAACGTACGTCGCATTACGGCTTTGGAATCTTGGCTCAGGAGCCGATAACTCAAATATCCTTTCGTTTTTGCGTCAATCTTTCCTCGGCGAGTGGCGCGAGCTTCGCGGTGGCAGCAGTCTGCGGCTCGACACTAAAATTTTCCTCGAATGGGGCGAGAGATTTGATTGGCCAAACCCGAATTTACCTGAAAGCGACTCTAATGCAGACAGCTTCTGCCACGGTTTACGTGACCAAATCGGCGTTTTGGTTGATGGTACTGTCGTTCCGTGTTGTCTTGACGCTGATGCCAATTTAGCGCTCGGTAATCTTTTTGATGACACCCTTGATGATATTCTTGCCACCCCGCGCGCCAAGGCAATTTACGACGGCTTTACCCGCCGCCGCGCAGTTGAGCCCCTATGCCGCAAATGCGGATATGCAAAACGATTTTCAAAATAAGACAAAGCCATCGGTCTACAGGCGGTTTTGACTTATCGGCAGCAGTACCGCTTCGAACACACGCCATATTACCAAGATTTCTTTACACAAAGCTCAACAATCTACTTTTTGCCCGGACGAGCGATGCGCCGGTATGCGTAAAACTGCCGCAAATGCAAAAAAATCATTAAAGAAATTATGAACACAAAAGAATAAATACAAAAAAGACGGAGTATTCACGCAAACTCCGTCTTTTTTGCGCTCAGACGAAACAAAATATATTATAATATTTTAAAAAATAACTATTGCAAAAATTGACTAAGTGTGATACAATGTAATTTGAGATAGAATGCGCTTGATGCGTTTTGAAAAATTATAGGGGGTGTACTGTGAAAGAGCGTAGAATTGACGTAGGCACGATAAGCTACTACTATTTTCTCGATAATAAAGCAGGCGATAAAAAGGTTCGCCGCCACTGCCACGACAAATACGAAATAATGTACATCCTTGACGGCAAAGGCGTGTGTATGATTGAGGGTGTGAGGTATG
>JAZRNI010000225.1:0-7518 GCA_045648105.1 Eubacteriales bacterium
ATCCTTGAAGACGATACACTTGCGCGCCTAATATCCATGCCAAACGTTATAGTGACGTCGCATCAGGCGTTTCTGACTGAGGATGCTCTTTCAAATATTGCAAAGACGACTGCGGAAAATATAGTCGGATTCGTGAAAAACGGTCAATGCGAAAACGAGGTCTGCTTTCGCAAGGGGCGCGCTGAGGACTGCAGGAGCGGAAAGTGCTTTTGAATATATAGTAAAGATTTAAAATATGCTTGACAAGCAGAAAAACTTATTCTATAATATCATCGAAAGCAGGGTACAGCTATTGAGAAATGAAACTAGGAGATTTTGTTATGCAAGAAACGGTATGGAACGGCTTTAAGAAAATAGATTTTGATTTTGAAGGGAAGGCTGCTGTTCTCGTTTTCCCCGAACGTGCAAATGAAAGCAAAAACTGGCTACTCAAAACCGAATACTTCGACGCTTTTCCGGAATTTGAAATAGAAATGCTCAAAAGAGGCTGGCACCTCGCATATGTTGAGAACGACACGAGATGGTGCCTTGAGACCGACCTCGACCGTAAAAAGCACTTTACCGACTATCTTCACGAGGAATACGGACTTTACCCGAAATCCGTCCCCGTCGGTATGAGCTGCGGCGGTATGATAGCGGTTAAATTCGGCGCGAAATATCCCGAATGTGTCTCGGCTCTCTATCTTGACGCCCCCGTAATGAATTTCATCTCCTGTCCCGCGCGTCTCGGCACGGCAAATAAGGAGCTGCTTGAGGGAATGATGGAGGAATTTATCAACGCAACGGGAATTACCCCCTCGCAGCTTACGTATTACAGAGAGCATCCAATCGATAAAATGCCCTTGCTCTTAAAGAACAACATTCCGATAATACTTATCTACGGTGATTCCGACGGGGTTGTTCCGTACTGTGAAAACGGTGCGCTTCTCGAAAAATATTACAACGAGAACGGCGGAATTATAGTAGCGATAGGCAAGGAAAACGGTCAGCACCACCCGCACGGACTGCCCGACAACACGCCTATAATAGAATTCGTTGAAAAGTACAACAAGTAAGAAGCTATAAAATATAGCCGAAAAGCCTTGATTTTTTGTCAAGGCTTTTTTATTATTTTATTTCCTGCTCCGGATGGTCAAAAATGGGGCTGTCGAAAAATTGCCGCAAGGTAATTTCAAGTCCGTCGCACAGCTTCTTTATGGAAACTGCGCCCGGGTTTTGGCTTTTTTCGTTTAACATACTATATACCGTCGAGGGAGATACACCCGAAATATTAGCAAGTGCATTTATTGCTATGCTTTTCTGCTGACAAAGCTCTATATTCTTTTCGCAATAGCTTCTTTTGTATTCATAAGCAGCTCCCCCTTCGTTCTTCTAACTGTACGTATGGGTGAAAACAAATTCACTTCGCTTCAGGAACTTTTGGAATTTCAATTTCGCCCTCGGATTTTTCAAAAGCCTTTATCTCTTGTCTTATCAAATAAAGTATTTCTCCATTTGCTGAACGACCGTAATATTTTGATATATAGTGAAGCTTATAATGAAGCTCGGGGTCAATTTCTATTCCAAGATGCTTATTGTTTTTGTTTCTCATAAAAAATCTCCAAGAAATCTTAATATAAGTATATTTTAAGATTATTATGTGGTATAATGTTGTTAGTATACTTAAATCAAGTATACAAAATTTTGGAGGTTTTTATGAATTGCACGTTTTTCGGTCACAGAGACGAGGGCGAACAGGTTAAAGTGCTGCTAAGGAAAACAATAATGGATTTGGTAAAAGAGGAAGGCGTCAAAAGCTTTTTGGTTGGAAATAACGGCAATTTTGATTTTTACGCGCAGTGTGTTTTATCGGAGCTAAAAAAAGAGGGGCTCGATATTTCGTTTGAAATAGTCATTTCAAATATTTCGGAAAAAGCTCTCTCTCAAAACCAAAATGCAACGGTTTTTCCCGCGGAGCTTGAAAATTGTATTCCAAAATTCGCAATTAGCAAAAGAAACGATTGGCTTATAAAAAATTCTTCGATTTTGATTGCGTGCGTGCGTCACAAATTTTCAAACAGCTCTAAGCTTTTGGAAAAAGCTCAAAAAAAGGGACTCAGAGTAATAAATTTGGCTAAAGAAAAGGCTCCCTTGTGTAAAGGGAGCTGACTGAGGGATTGTTCTATGAGATGTTCAATATATTCACAACCCCTTAAGGTTTTTATGTAGTTCTGTATTCGTTATTCTGATAACCGTCAATCTGTATTCTTCAAGGAAAGCCGTCCTTTCTTCATCGAAAAGGCACTTATGGCAAAAACCGTAAGTGCATTTTCGTATGGGTGAAAACAAACGAACGACCGTAATATTTTGATATTTACTTGAGTCTTCTTTTTATCGAATCTATAATTCTTACTACCGCCGGCGATAAAACGAGATTGACGATGAATTCACCGACAAAATTGAGTCCCGCAAGACCGATGAATAAAAGAGTGAACTCGCTCTGATAAGAGCCAAAGACGTCGGGGAACAGCGAGGGCAGGGAGCCTAATGTTTCAAAGAAGAAAAGGAGCATACCAAGCACGAAAATTCCCGTGTTGATTACAGGCGCGGATATAGATGCGATAACCGTTTTTATAAGCACGTGCTTTCCCTTGAACAGCTTTCCAAGTCCCGTGTAGATAAGGGCAGAGCCAAGACCTGCCATCGTCGCCTTCAACAGGCATATCAAGATAAACCAAACGGGATTTGCTTCCCATAGAAGAAACGAGAAGCCGTCCACGCCCGTAATACCCATAATTACCGTGATAACGCCGAACACCGCACCGAGAAAAGCCCCCGCGCCGGCGCCAAGCAGACACGCGCCTATTACTATCGGTACAAGCACGAGCGAGAGGGGGAGCGGCCCTATCTTTATAAACGAGCCCGCAAGCTGCAGCACCACGATAAGACCCGTGAGCATAGCGAGCTGAACCATTTTTAAAATGCTGTTTTTCGTGTTGTTAATCATTTTTCGTCTCCTTATAAAATTATATTGCACGAATATTAAACTATTTCAGTTTTCTTGCCGTTTGATTTGTAAAGCGCTAAAATCATCTTTACAACTCTCTCTGCGTCGTCAATATCGAGAGGGAAGTGACGGCCTTCCTTTATGTGAGCGTAGAAATCTTTTATAATTTTTGAGTGTCCGACGCCCCATTCCCACTTGCCGATAGCGGAGCTTTCCTCACGTATCTCAACGAGCTTGCCGTCAACAATCAAAAATGACGCATTGTATATGCAAACGCTGTGCTCCGCGTTCTGCAAAAGCACCGCGCAGGGCAGAGAATCGCAAAGACCGTTGGTTCCGTGCAGAGAAAATTTTACCGTGTCCGATACCGTAAAGAGCGCCGAGCAGCCGTCCTCAACCTCTATAACTCCCTTAAGCGTGTCGTTGTGCGTGTGCGCGATAACCGATTTCGGCATACCGCAAAAGTCCATAAGAAGGTCAAGCGTATGTATTGCCTGATTGATAACGAGTCCGCCGCCCTCTGTCGACCACTTTCCGCGCCAGTCGGCAGATTTGTAATATGCCTCGTCTCTGCACCACGCAATAAGACCCGACGCCGCTTTTATCGGCGAGGAGCTCATAAGCGCCTTCGCATACCTTATCGACTCGTTGTATCTGTTCTGGTGGCAAACGCCAAGCTGAGCGTGAGTTGCTTCGAGCGTCTTGTGGATTTTATCAAGCTGCTCCTCGGAAATCGCCACGGGCTTTTCACAAAAAGCATTGATATCTCGCCTTAGCGCCTCGCATATCATCTCGCAGTGCAGATAGTGGGGTGTGCAGATATGCACCGTATCAGGCCGTATTTCATCAAGCATAGCCTTGTAGTCGGTGTATACGGGGCAGGAAAGCGAGTTTCGGCTCTTAAACTCCAACGCCTTTCCTTCGTCAATATCGCATATTGCGGCAAGCTCCTCGCCTGAGCGCATTATTGCGGCAAGGTGCACGGGCGCAATACTTCCAAGACCTATAACAGCAATTCTCATTAAGCTCCCCTCCTTAAAAAGGTTTAAAATTCTATGTTTAATTATAACACTTTTTAAAATATTGTCAATACGGAATTTATATTCCAAACGCAAAAAAAGATACGAAAAATAAGACCGATAAAGCGCTCGGTAAAAGAGCAAGGGAGCGCGCGGATATCTTCTCGCGCCAAAGCGCGAGCCCCTTGAGAGCGCATACCGCCCCCTGCGCTAAAAGATTTACGCTTGCCACACCGAAAATCCCAAATCTCAAAACAAAAGCAAACGAAAGAAAAACACAAAGCAAGGCACCCGACACGCTTATCACGCTTACGCGCCCCGCACGCTCTGACTTATATAAAAGCTGACTGTATATCTGCGATATAAACACGAATATCTGAGAAAATGCAAGAGGATATAGTGCCGCAAGCCCCCCGCCGTATTCCGATGGGTATAAGGCATTGAAGACCGCGCCTGCCGCAAAGAGAAAGACAATTACCGCGCATGATACGGCAAGGGTGCATTTTTTAACCGTACCCATAACCCGTGTCGCGTTTTCCGCGCTGTAAATGCGGTTTATAAAAGGCAAAAGCGCGTTGAGAATACCCACGCTTACAAGGCTTATTGCCGATACGAGGGCGCACGCCGCGCCGTAAGCTCCGGCCTCTGCTTCACCGAGTGTGCGAGATATTATTATTCTTCCCGACTGTGCTATAGCCGACAGGGCAAGATAGTGAGGCAATAGTGGCAAAAGGGTGCTTTTTATATAAACGAGCGCGCTTTTATCAAATTTACCCCCACCCCGTGTAATAAAAGCGATTATCGGCAGGGTGAATACGAGAGATGCGAGTATATGCGCGTAAATGCGCCCCTCGCCCGAAAAGCCGAGCGAAGAAATCAAAAATACACTTAACGCCGCGCTTAGCGCGCCGCTCCCTACGTTAATAAAGGCAACGCGCCTGTAGCGGGCAAGGTATCTTGCCTTGGCAAGGTAAAGTCCCTCGGCAGAATTTAAAAACACCTGCAATATCAAAAGGAGCGTAATATCCGTGCTCATACCGGTAAGAGAGTTAAGAACGTCCTTGAATAGAAGATAAATAAGCGCCGAAAGCAAAGAAAAAAGCGCCTGACAAGCAAGGAGCGAAAAGATAAAGCTGTCCTTGCTTTTGCTTTTTGACAGCTCGTTGTATATCCCCGCGCCCGACATTTCAAGCGTCGTTATAACGCTCGCGATGCTTAAATAGCCTGTAAAAACTACGTACACGCCAAACTCGTCGGGCGGTATCAGTCGGGTAATAATAGGTGTAATAATAAATATAAGCGCCTTAGTAAACAAGGACGAGGCTATATAATAAAAAGAGGCGATTTTGTTCTTTCCAATGCGAAATTTCATTGCTCGGGCTACGACCTTTTTATTTTTATTATTTGTATTTTTCGAAAAACAATCATAAAACTCTTGATTTCGCGCTCGGAATATAATATAATTATGATATATATTTTTTTGAAAGTGTGGGTGAAGCATTTTGTTAAAGAACGAGTATTTAATAGACCTTTTAAAAAGGGTTGAAAAGAGAAACCCCGGTGAAGCGGAGTTTCACCAGGCGGTAAGAGAGGTCCTTGAATCTCTTGAGCCCGTTATCGAGGAAAATCCCGTGTATATTAACAGCGGCGTTATGGAAAGAATCGTTGAGCCGGAAAGAGTAATTACCTTCAGCGTTCCGTGGGTGGACGACTCAGGCAAGGTGCGCGTTAACCGCGGCTTCAGAGTACAGTTCAACAGCGCGATAGGTCCGTATAAGGGCGGATTGCGCTTCCATCCGTCCGTGTATCTCGGAATCATAAAGTTCCTCGGCTTTGAGCAGATATTCAAAAACTCACTTACAGGTCTGCCCATAGGCGGCGGTAAGGGTGGCTCCGACTTTGACCCCAAGGGCAAGAGCGATAACGAGGTTATGAGCTTCTGCCGCAGCTTTATGACGGAGCTTTACAAGTATATAGGTAAGGACGAGGACGTCCCCGCAGGCGATATAGGCGTCGGTGCTCGCGAAATAGGCTATCTCTACGGTCAGTATAAGAGAATTACAGGCCTTTACGAGGGCGTGCTTACAGGCAAGGGACTCACCTACGGCGGCTCACTTGCGCGTAAGGAAGCAACAGGCTTTGGTCTTTGCTATTTTGCTGATGCAATGCTCCGCGATAACGGCAAGTCCTTCGAGGGTAAAACCGTCGTAATTTCAGGCTCGGGTAACGTTGCAATCTACGCCTGCCAGAAGGCGACCGAGCTTGGCGCAAAGGTAATTGCAATGTCCGACTCTAACGGATACGTCTACGATAAAAACGGCATAGACCTCAAAGCAGTTAAGGAAATCAAGGAGGTAAAGCGCGGTAGAATAAAGGACTATCTCAGCTACCGTAAGGATGCCGTCTACACCGAGGGCTGCTCAGGCATTTATACCCTCAAATGCGATATAGCTCTTCCGTGTGCAACGCAAAACGAGCTTGACGAAAAAAGCGCAAGGGCGCTTGTTGAAAACGGCGTTATCGCAGTCTGCGAAGGCGCAAATATGCCCTCAACGCCCGAGGCTATCTCAATATTCCAAAAGGCAGCTGTCCTCTTTGCTCCCGCCAAAGCATCTAACGCAGGCGGCGTAGCAACGAGCGCCCTTGAGATGACTCAGAACTCCGAGCGCCTTTCGTGGAGCTTCGATGAGGTTGACGCAAAGCTCAAAACAATAATGGAAAACATCTACAAAAACACCGCCGCAGCCGCAAAGAAATACGGCCAAGAAGGCAATCTTGTAGCCGGTGCCAACATAGCAGGATTTATAAAGGTTGCCGAGGCTATGCTCGCTCAAGGCGTCTGACTTCGAAAAATCCCTCAAATACATCGTTAAGGCTTCGACTCGCTTGAGTCGCCGTATGCAAATACGGCTTTCTCGCCCTCGCTCGCCTTGCCTTGTCCTTGGGGATTTTTCTTTGTCAGCCTATGCATTTGAAAAATCCCTCAAATACACCGTTAAGGCTTCGACTCGCTTGAGTCGCCGTATGCAAATACGGCTTTCTCGCCCTCGCTCGCCTTGCCTTGTTCTTGGGGATTTTTCTTTGTCAGCCTATGCATTTGAAAAATCCCCAAATACACCGTTAAGGCTTCGACTCGCTTGAGTCGCCGTATGCAAATACGGCTTTCTCGCCCTCGCTCGGGCGGGTGCATCTATCAAAATATTTGCGTTTTGGAAATAAAAAAGCTATCCGTTGCTGCTTTGCAGCTTCGGATAGCCTTTTGCGTTTGGTTTATTATTCGTCACTGCCGAGGCCGTCCGTGGGCAGGTCTACGCCGCCGAGGTCGTCCGTGGGCAGGTCTGTACCGCCAAGACCGCCAAGGTCGTCGGGAATATCATCGGGATTGAAGCCCTCGGGCGGAACGAAATCGTCGGGAAGAGTGCCGGTCTCCTTGTAATCAAGGTATGCGTCAAAGTACGTCAGAAGGACGTCCTCAGCGGTAGTGTCCTCTTGGGCTGCGAGGTCGTTATCGTG
>JAZRNI010000226.1:0-8874 GCA_045648105.1 Eubacteriales bacterium
TAGGCACAAAGCTTAAGCTCGCTTTCCTTATGGACAAGCACGACACCGTAGGCATCGACTGCGTCGCTATGTGCGTAAACGACATCATCTGCTGCGGCGCTAAGCCCCTATTCTTTCTCGACTACATAGCTTGCGGAAAGAACTATCCCGAGAAAATCGCGGATATCGTCAAGGGCGTTGCTGAGGGCTGCGTGCAGTCAGGCGCACAGCTTATCGGCGGTGAAACCGCAGAAATGCCCGGCTTTTATCCCATCGACGAATATGACCTCGCGGGCTTTTCCGTCGGTGTCGTAGATAAGTCAAAGGTGCTTGACAACAGCCTAATGAAGGAAGGCGACGTTATAATCGCGCTCCCCTCAAGCGGTGTTCACTCAAACGGATTTTCTCTCGTACGTAAGGTGTTCGACGTTGAAAATGCCGATATAAAGACAGCTCTTGCAGAGCTTGGCGGCAAGAGCCTTGGCGAGACACTTCTTACGCCCACTAAAATTTACGTAAAGCCTATGCTCGCTTTGTTTAACGAGCTTACCGTCAAGGGTGTATCTCACATAACAGGCGGCGGATTTTACGAGAATATCCCAAGAAGTATTCCCAAGGGCCTCGGCGCAAAAATCAACAAGAGCGACGTAAAGGTTCTTCCTATATTCAAGCTTATAGAAAAGGTCGGCAACATTCCCGAAAGAGATATGTTCAATACCTTCAATATGGGTGTAGGTATGAGCGTTATCGTATCTAAAGAGGACGCAGACCGCGCGCTTGAAATTCTCAAGGCAAACGGAGAGGACGCATACGTTCTCGGTGAAATCATAAAGAGCGATGAGGGAGTGGTTCTTTGCTGATGAACAAGGTAAAGATAGCCGTGCTTGTCTCTGGCGGCGGTACGAATCTGCAGGCTCTTATAGACGCCGAAAAAAGCGGAATCATAAAGAGCGGTACGATAAGCCTCGTTCTTTCAAACAATTCCGACGCATACGCGCTTACAAGAGCGAAAAATGCCGACATCAAGACTGCCGTAGTCCTCAAAAGGGACTTTCCCGATTCATCTTCATTTGAAGAAAAAATAATTGAAATCATAGATGCAGAAGGCATAGATTTTATAGTCCTCGCAGGCTTTATGTCTATACTTTCCGAGCGCTTTACAAGCTATTACAAGGACAGGATTATCAACGTTCACCCCTCGCTTATCCCATCGTTCTGCGGAAAGGGCTACTACGGACTTAAGGTTCACGAGGCAGCTCTTGCGTACGGTGTCAAGGTCAGCGGTGCTACCGTTCACTTCGTCAATGAAATTCCAGACGGCGGCAAAATCATAATGCAAAGGGCAGTAGAAATTCTGGACGGCGATACGCCCGAAACCTTGCAAAAACGAATTATGGAAGAGGCAGAGTGGAAAATACTCCCCCTCTCCTGTGAAAAAATATCAGCAGAGCTTTTAAAGGAGAAAGAAAATGCCTAATATTTACAACTGTGATAACATAAACGACCTTCTTAAAAACAATAGCTATCCCGGCCGCGGCATAATAGTAGGCAAGAGCGAGGACGGCAAAAACGCGGTAGTTGCTTATTTCATAATGGGCAGAAGCGAGAACTCGCGCAACCGCGTATTCGTTGAAAGAGACGGAGATATATACACTGAGCCCTTTGACTTTAACAAGGTTGAGGACCCGTCGCTTATAATCTACTCTGCGGTTAAGTCAATATCAAATAAGCTCATCTGCACCAACGGCGACCAAACGGATACTATCTATAAATTCCTCAAGATGGATAAAAGCTCAAGAGATGCGCTCCATACCAGAGCCTTCGAGCCCGATGCGCCTAATCTCACTCCGAGAATCAGCGCGGTACTGGATTTTGCAAACGCGGATTTCACCTACGAGATGAGCATACTTAAGAGCGCTGACAGCGTTGGCAGCTACTGCAACAGATACTTCTTTGAGTATCACGCGCTTTGCGGTGTCGGTCACTTTATCCACACCTATATATGCGACGGAAATCCCATTCCCACCTTCTGCGGAGAGCCCGAGCGCGTAGCTATCACCTCGGATATCGACGAGTTTACAAACGGAATCTGGGAAAGCCTTAACGCAAACAATAAAATATCCCTCTACGTGCGCTATCAGAGCCTTGAAAACGGCAATATAGACACAAGAATCATCAATAAAAACAAGTAATTTTAATAAAAGTAGGAGAGAGCAATGAAAGAATTTGAACTTAAATACGGCTGTAATCCCAACCAAAAAGGCTCGAAAATTTTTATGGATGACGGAAGCGAGCTTCCTATCGAGATACTTTGCGGCAGACCCGGATACATAAACTTCCTTGATGCGTTTAACTCGTGGCAGCTCGTAAAGGAGCTGAAAGCGGCAACAGGCCTCGCAGCGGCAAGCTCATTTAAGCACGTCAGCCCCACAAGCGCCGCTGTAGGTATCAAAATGTCAGAAAAGCTTAAAAAGGCTTGCTTTGTTGACGATATCGAGGGTCTTGACGACTCTCCGCTTGCTACCGCATACGCGCGTGCAAGAGGAACTGACCGTATGTCGAGCTTCGGTGACTGGATTGCGCTTTCCGACGTTTGCGATAAAACGACGGCTCTCCTTATAAAGCGCGAAATTTCCGACGGCGTCATTGCCCCCGGCTACACCGATGAAGCGCTTGAAATTCTCAAAACAAAGCGCAAGGGAGCGTACAATATCATCAAAATCGATGAAAATTACGTACCCGCCGTTGTGGAAAGAAAGCAGGTTTTCGGTATAACGTTCGAGCAGGGCAGGAATAATTTTGAAATCAACGAAGCTCTCCTTGACAATATAGTCACCGAAAACAAGGAGCTCACCCCCGATGCTAAAAGAGACCTCATCATCGCGCTTATAACCCTTAAATACACGCAGTCAAACTCCGTGTGCTATGCCTATGACGGACAGGCAATAGGTGTCGGCGCAGGTCAGCAGTCGAGAATCCATTGCACACGCCTTGCAGGCACGAAGGCAGATACCTTCCATCTCCGCCAGCACGAAAAGGTGCTTAAGCTCCCGTTCCTTGATACGCTCGGCAGAGCAGACAGAGATAACGTAATCGACGGATATATAAATAAGAATGAAGAGGACGTATGTGCAGAGGGAAACTGGCAAAAGTATTTCAAAACCCGCCCGGAGCCGCTCACCGATAAGGAAGCGAGAGAATATCTCGACACAATAAGCGGTGTTTCGCTTGGCTCAGATGCCTTCTTCCCATTCGGTGACAATATCGAAAGGGCAAAAAAGAGCGGAGTCTCTTATATCGCAGAGCCCGGCGGCTCTATCCGCGACGACCTAGTAATTGAGACCTGCAACAAGTACGGTATGGTTATGTCCTTTACGGGTATGAGACTTTTCCACCATTGATTAAGAGGTAAATTATGAAAATAATGGTAGTTGGCGGTGGCGGCAGAGAGCACGCCATAATCAAAAAAATCAAAGAAAACAGCAAGGTAGAAAAGATTTTCGTGCTTCCCGGCAACGGCGGTATGGCGGACGACGCTACCGTAGTTCCGATAGGAGCGAAGGACCTTGACTCAATTTGCGCCTTCGCAAGCGAAAACAAAATAGACTACGCAATAGTTGCGCCCGATGACCCGCTTGTGCTCGGTCTTGTCGACAGACTTCGTGAAATTGGTATAAAGTCGTTTGGCCCAAGCAAGGCGGCGGCAATCATCGAGGGCAGTAAGGTCTTTTCCAAAAACCTTATGAAAAAGTATTCAATACCGACAGCAGAATACGAGGTTTTTGATAACGCGGAGTCCGCGCTCGAATACGTAAAGAGCTGTAAAATACCCACAGTAATAAAGGCAGACGGTCTCGCTCTCGGTAAGGGTGTTATAATCGCTACCGACAGACAAATGGCAAGCGATGCCGTAAAATCAATTATGCAGGACGGTAAGTTCGGCGCGAGCGGTAACAAAATCGTAGTAGAGGAATTTCTTGAGGGACCCGAGGTTTCCGTTCTTGCCTTCACGGACGGTAAGTGCGTAAAGCCCATGGTGTCTTCAATGGACCATAAGCGCATCGGTGACGGCGATACAGGTCTTAATACCGGCGGTATGGGCACCGTAGCGCCCAATCCCTACTATACGGAAGATATCGCAAAAAAATGTATGGAAACGATTTTTCTTCCTACAATCGATGCTATGAATAAGGAAGACAGAAGCTTTAAGGGATGTCTTTATTTCGGACTTATGCTGACAAAGGACGGCCCTAAGGTTATAGAATATAACTGCCGATTCGGCGACCCCGAAACTCAGGTGGTTCTCCCGCTTCTGAAGAGCGATTTGCTTGAAATTATGATGGCAACGACAGACGGAACACTCGCAGACGTTAGCGTAGAATTTGACACGGGGTACGCCGCTTGCGTTATTATGGCATCCTCAGGCTATCCTGAAAAGTACGAGAGCGGCTTTGAAATCACAATTCCCGCCGACCTTAAGGAAAGCACGGTAATAGCAGGAGCCCGTCTCGTCTCTGATAAGCTTTATACGGCAGGCGGCCGCGTTCTCGGCGCTATAGGCACTGCCGATACCCTGAGCGGAGCGATAGAGCTCGCATACGAGCGCGCGGGTAAAATCCGCTTTGATGGCGCGTACTACAGGAGCGACATCGGACAGAGAGCCCTTAAGGCACTTAAATAAATATACGAAAGGCGAAATTTAGAATGGTTTACCGTATATACGTAGAAAAGAAAAGAGAGCTCGATAACGGCGCAAAATCCCTCTTATCTCAAATCAAGGGCTTTCTTGGAATTAAAGGTATAGAAAGAGTCAGAATCCTCAATCGCTACGATGCACAAAACATCACGAAGGAGCTGTTCGATTACGCAGTCAAGACAGTATTTTCAGAGCCCCAGACCGATATAGTAAGCGAGGAGCTTATAAACGACGGTGCTATCGTATTCGTATCGGAATATCTCCCGGGACAGTTTGACCAGCGCGCGGACAGCGCGGCTCAGTGTATACAGCTTATTTCACAGGGCGACAGACCCCTCGTCCGTACCGCTAAAGTATATATGCTCTACGGAAATATAAGCGCATCAGAGCTTGAAAAAATCAAGAAGTACGTAATCAACCCCGTCGAGTCGCGCGAGACCGATGATGCAAAAAAGGACAGCATAGAAACGCAGTACGAGGTTCCAAAAAGCGTCAAGGTGCTTGACTCATTTAATTCTCTTGCCGAAGACGGACTTAAAGGCTTCATTTCGGAAATGGGTCTCGCAATGGACCTTGACGATATAAAATTCTGCCAGAGCTACTTTAAAAAAGAGGGCAGAGCGCCTACCGTTACCGAAATCAAAATGATAGATACATATTGGTCCGACCACTGCCGTCACACAACCTTCCTTACGACTATCGACTCAGTCAGCTTTGAGGACGAGCTTGTTGAAAGGGCGTATAAGGACTATCTCGACGCAAGAAAATCCATAGGCAGAACGAAGCCTGAAAACTTAATGGACGTCGCTACTATTGCAGTAAAATGCCTTAAAAAGTGCGGTAAGCTCGATAAGCTCGACGAGTCCGAGGAAATAAACGCTTGCACGGTTAAAATCGACGTCAATATTGACGGCAATACTGAAAAATGGCTTCTGCTTTTCAAGAACGAAACGCATAACCATCCAACCGAAATAGAGCCCTTCGGCGGTGCCGCAACCTGTATAGGCGGCGCAATACGCGACCCTCTTTCGGGCCGTTCCTACGTCTACGGCGCTATGCGTCTTACAGGTGCCGCAAATCCTCTGACACCGATTGAAAATACACTTGAGGGTAAGCTTCCTCAGCGTAAAATCGTCACAACCGCTACCAATGGATATTCCTCCTACGGTAATCAGATAGGACTTGCTACCGGTATAGTTGACGAAATTTATCACGACGGCTATGCCGCAAAGCATATGGAGGTCGGAGCGGTAATTGCCGCGGCTCCCGCAGAAAACGTAAGGCGTGAAGCGCCCCTGCCGGGCGATGTCGTAATTCTGCTCGGTGGCAGAACGGGAAGAGATGGCTGTGGCGGAGCTACGGGCTCATCTAAATCTCATACCCTTAAATCTCTTGAAAGCTGCGGAGCAGAGGTTCAGAAGGGTAACGCGCCCGAGGAAAGAAAGCTTCAGAGACTCTTCAGAAACCCCGAAGCATCAAGGTTGATAAAGAGATGTAACGACTTCGGAGCAGGCGGTGTATCCGTTGCTATCGGCGAGCTTGCCGACGGACTGGACATAGACCTTAACGCAGTGCCGAAGAAATACGAGGGTCTTGACGGTACCGAGCTCGCTATAAGCGAGTCACAGGAAAGAATGGCTGTTGTCGTAGAGAAGGGGGATGTTGAAAGATTCCTCGCTCTTGCTAACAGCGAAAACCTTGAAGCTACCGTAGTGGCTCGCGTCAAGGAAGATAAAAGACTTACAATGCGCTGGAACACAGATGTTATTTGCGACATTTCCCGCGAATTTTTGAACTCTAACGGCGCAGAAAAGCACATTGAAATCACAACTCCCAAAATCCAAGACTTCTCCAAAAAAATCCCGGATAATTTCGCACGGGGTATGCTTGATACGGTTTCCGACCTTAACTGTACCTCAAAGAGAGGTATGAGCGAGACCTTTGACAGCACTATAGGCGCAGGTAGCGTGCTTATGCCCTTCGGCGGTAAATACCAGAGAACACCCATACAGGCAATGGTACATAAAATCTCATCGGAGAAAAGGGATACCGATACCGTATCGTTTATGTCTTGGGGCTACAACCCTTATATCAGCGAAAAGAGCCAGTACCACGGCGCGTATCTTGCAGTAGTGGAGAGCGTTTCCAAGCTCGTAGCAAGCGGTGCATCCTTCGAGGATGTATACCTCACCTTCCAGGAGTACTTTGAAAAGCCTCTTAAGGATGGCAAAAGATGGGGCAAGCCCCTCTCAGCTCTCCTCGGTGCGTTCAAGGCTCAGATGAATCTCGGCATCGGCGCTATCGGCGGTAAGGACTCAATGAGCGGCTCGTTCGAAAATATCGACGTGCCCCCGACTCTTATCTCCTTTGCCGTAACGACTGGCACTCTTTCAAACGTCGTATCACCTGAATTTAAAAGGGCAGGCTCCAAGGTGGTAATCCTCTCGCCAAAATACGACAGCGACGGACTTCCCGAAACCGAATCGCTTATCTCGCTATATAACCAAGTAACCGCTCTTATGAGAGAAGGCAAGGTGCTTTCCGCCTATACCCCCACCTACGGCGGTGTTGCTGAGGCAATTTATAAGATGTGCATTGGTAACGGCTATGGCTTTGAGTTTGACAGCGCGCTTTCTATGTCGGATATCTTCTCCTATAATTACGGCTCATTTATCCTTGAGCTTTGTGACGGCGAAGAGCTCGGCACTGCGCTCGGTAAGGTAAGTGAGGAGCGTGTGTTCGTTTACAAATATGAAAAGCTTTCCCTAAACGAGGCAAACGAGCTTTACGAAAGCACTCTTGAAAGCGTTTACCCCTGCAATATAGATTGTGATAAATCCGAGGTAGAAAACTATTCCTATAAGGCGCAAGGCTGGCACGCACCTGCCGTAAAATGTGTAAAACCCAGAGTTCTTATCCCCGTATTCCCGGGCACGAACTGTGAGTTCGATTCCGCAAAGGCAGTTGAGTCTGCCGGCGCAGAGGCGGATATTTTCGTAATAAATAACTTAAGCTCCGACAATATCAAGCGTTCAAGTGAGATATTCGTTAAAAAGCTTCAAGAGTCTCAGGCACTCTTTATCCCCGGAGGATTTTCGGGCGGTGACGAGCCCGACGGCTCCGGTAAGTTTATTACCGCGTTTTTGCGAGGCTCAAGTGTCAAGGAGGAGGTAACGAGACTTCTTGAAAAGCGCGACGGTCTCATTCTCGGTATTTGTAACGGATTTCAGGCTCTTATCAAGGTTGGACTCGTTCCGTACGGTAAAATTATTGATACCGACGAAAATTGCCCGACGCTTTACTACAACAATATAGCAAGACACCAGTCTAAAATCGTAAGGACGAGAGTTGCGTCTAATATGTCGCCCTGGCTTTCTCTTTCCAACGTTGGCGACATTCACAGCGTTCCGATTTCGCACGGAGAAGGTAAATTCCTTGCAAGTGACGAGCTTATTGCGGCCCTTGCGAAAAACGGACAAATCGCAACGCAGTACGTAGACCTTGACGGTAATGCAACAAACGATATTGCATTTAACCCCAACGGCTCGATTTGTGCTATTGAGGGTATCACCTCTCCCGACGGCAGAGTGCTTGGCAAAATGGGTCACTCCGAGAGAGTTGGCAACGGTCTTTACAAAAACGTGCTCGGCGAGTACGACAGCAAGATATTTGCATCTATGGTAAAATACTTCAAATGAGGCTGCCGCTTTAAGGCATAACCCAAAAAAATAGCGAGGAACAGATTTAGTCTGTATCTCGCTATTTTTTTGATTGTTTTATAATAGTGTTTTGTTTTCTGTTATATCCTTGCAGCCTTGCCTGATGCCTTGAGCTCGCATCCTTTCGCGTAATGCATCGTAAATTGCGTTTTTGTCACTGTTCCAGCTTGGTGCAACAAGTAAATCTCTTGGCGCATCTCCCGTCAGTCTGTGTATAATCCACTCCTTTGGCAGTCTGGCAATAATCTCAACGCAAACATCCGCGAACTCATCAAGGGTAGGGGGCGTGTAAAGATTTTCGCGGTAAAGGCGCGCAAGCTCAGTGTCCTCTGTCACGTAAATCGAGTGGATTTTAATACCGAAAAGATTAAAACGCTTTAAATAATCAACAGTCTCTAAAACTCCATCAGCGTTTTCCCCGGGCAAACCCACTATAACGTGTGCAACTACCCAAATTCCGTATTTTTCGAGCAGTCTTAC
>JAZRNI010000227.1:0-5809 GCA_045648105.1 Eubacteriales bacterium
TACCAATATGGTTGACATAGACTTCACAGGTATCAAAATGTACGTCGGTAACTATGAGTTCTGGTATGAATCGAGCCAGCTTATTCAGCGAATGATAAAGATGCAGAATAAGAAAAACGAGGAGAAGATTGCCGAGCTTCAAAGCTTTATAGCGCGCTTTTCCGCCAACAAATCGAAGTCGCGTCAGGCGACGTCCAGAAGAAAGCTTATTGATAAGCTTACCGTTGAGGAGCTGCCTGCATCAAGCAGACGTTATCCTTATATCGGCTTTGATATGGACAGAGAGCCGGGAAAGGAAATTTTGCACGTTGAGGGCTTGACTAAGACCTTGAACGGAAATACCTTGTTTAAGGATTTAAGCTTCCACGTATTCAAGGACGATAAGATTGCCTTTGTCGGAAACGAGCTTGCGATAACTCATCTTTTCAAGATACTTAACGAGGAGGAGAGCGCCGATTCGGGCGAGTTCAAATTCGGCGTTTCTATTACCAAATCTTACTTCCCGCACGACAATTCACCGTATTTTGACGGACATAACGAGAGTATACTTGACTGGATGCGTCAGTACTCCAAGGACCAGACGGAAACGTATCTGCGCGGATTTCTTGGAAAAATGCTGTTTTCAAATGAGGCGGTATTTAAGCCTGTCAACGTGCTTTCGGGCGGTGAGAAGGTGAGATGTATGTTCTCCCGTATGATGATGTTCGGCTCGAATATGCTTATCATTGACCAGCCTACGGACCATCTTGACCTTGAGTCAATAACCGCCGTAAACAACGGTATGAAGAGCTTTGGTGGCAATATTCTGTTCTCCTCGCACGACTACGAGATAGTAAATACCGTCGCTAACAGAATTATTGAGATTAGCGAGGACGGATTTATTGACAGAAGATGCACCTACGAGGAGTTCCTTGAATATAAAAAAGAAAATGCAAAGTAAAATTTTGTGGGGAAGGTCGACAGCTTTCCCCATTTTTATTTGAGAAAGGTATTGATTTTTTGAAATAAATGTGTTATAATACAAACAGTTTAATAATACTTATCAAGAGTGGCGGAGGGACTGGCCCTGTGAAGCCCGGCAACCTGTTTTTTACAAGGTGCTAATTCCCGACAGATGAGTGGATACTTAAAGCTTCGGGACTTGCTCTGTGCAAATCTCGTTTTTTTATTTTAGAAAGGACAAAACAAACAAATGGAAAGAAAAGTACTTTTTACATCTGAATCCGTAACGGAAGGACACCCTGACAAAATATGTGACAGGATATCGGATGCAATTCTTGATGAAATGCTCCGTCAGGACCCCGAAAGCCGAGTTGCTTGTGAAACGTTTGCGACTACCGGTATTATAACCGTAATGGGTGAGATTACGACGAAGGCAAAGGTAGACATACAAAAAATTGTCAGAGATACCGTTACTGAAATAGGATATGACAGGGCAAAATACGGCTTTGACGCAACCACCTGCGCAGTTCTCAGCTCTATTCACGAGCAGAGCGCGGATATTGCGCTTGGCGTTGACAAGTGCCTTGAGGCCAAGGACGGTGATATGACCGACGCGCTCGATACCGGTGCAGGCGACCAGGGACTTATGTTCGGTTATGCGTGTGACGAGACACCTGAGCTTATGCCGCTGCCCATATCGCTTGCGCACAAGCTTGCCAAGAGACTTACCGAGGTCAGAAAGAACGGAAAGCTTAACTATCTCCGTCCCGACGGAAAAACTCAGGTTACGGTTGAGTACGTAAACGGCGAGCCAAAGAGAGTGGATACTATAGTAGTATCTACTCAGCACAGTGCGGAGATTGATTCAAAGACCATACGCAAGGATATTCTCGAAAACGTAATTTTGCCTATAGTTCCAAAGGAGCTTATGGACGGCAAGGTTAATATTTACATAAACCCGACAGGCAGATTCGTTATCGGAGGGCCTGCGGGAGATACGGGTCTTACCGGCAGAAAAATTATCGTTGATACCTACGGCGGTTACTCAAGACACGGCGGCGGTGCTTTTTCGGGTAAGGACCCGACGAAGGTGGACAGAAGCGCATCGTACGCTGCCCGTTACGTAGCTAAAAATATAGTTAAAGCAGGTCTTGCGAGAAGATGCGAGGTTCAGATTGCCTACGCTATTGGTGTAGCAAAGCCCGTATCCGTTATGATAGATACCTTTGGTACGGCTACTGTTGACGAGGCGAAGATTTCCGAGGCAGTATCAAAGCTGGTTGACTTAAGACCCGCTGCAATAATTGAAAAATTTGATTTAAGAAAGCCTATATACAAGCAGCTGTCGGCTTACGGTCATATGGGACGCGAGGAGCTGCTCGTTAAGTGGGAGGATTGCGACATTACGGAGGAGCTTAAGCAGCTTTGTAAATAATTGAAACAAAAAAGCGGATTTTTCCGCTTTTTTGTTATTGTAATGAAAATAAAAATATGGTAAAATAGAATTATAAATAAAGAAAGGGGACTTTTGCATGGATAATTACAGTGCTCTTGATACCGTTAACGGCGTAATAGAGAACGTGGTTTATAAAAATGAAAATAATGATTATACCGTGCTTGAGGTCTCTGCGGATGACGTTCTTATAACTGCCGTGGGTATAATACCGATGGCGTTTGAGGGGGAAATCGTAACTCTTTTCGGCAAGTGGATTTATCATAAGGAATTCGGTAAGCAATTCGCCTTTGATGCATACGAAAAAAGCTTGCCGTCCGAGGAGGAGGGAATACTGCGCTACCTGTCATCGCGTACGGTCAAGGGGGTCGGCCCCGTTACGGCGCTTAAAATTGTCAGAAAATTCAGTACGGACAGCTTTGAGGTGATTGAAAATCATCCCGAATGGCTTACAGATATCCCCGGTATAACTATGAAAAAGGCCGCCGCAATTTCCGAGAGCTTTCGCGAGCAGAGCGGTATTCGCAATATGATGATGCTTTACCGCGATTATCTTGACAGCTCGCAAATCACGAGGGTTTATAAAAAGCTGGGCGCTGCCTCTATTGACAGTATAAAAGAGAACCCTTACGTTTTGTGTAACGAGGAGTACTCGATCCCTTTTGAGAAGGCGGACAGAATTGCAAGGATGCTCGACGTGCCTTTCAATTCTCCACACAGAATCATTAGCGGATTTATCTATATTCTTAATTATAACGCTGCGGCAAACGGACATACCTGTCTGCCGCGACACAAGCTTTTAGAGGCGGCGGCAGTGCTCCTTGAGATATCGGAGTCGGAGCTTGAAATAAGCCTTGACGGCTTTATATCAATAGGCGAGATTTTTTCCTACACGGTCTCTGAAACGGAATATATAATGACTGAGCAGGTCTATTCTGCTGAAATATATATAACGAAAAAGCTGATTTCGTTAGACGAGAACGTTGCAAGCTTTTCTGTCGATGACGTAAGACGCATACTTGAAAATGCCGAGAATCGCTTTGGTATAAGCTATGCTGATTTGCAGAAGGATGCAATTTACGAGGCGCTAAACTCGGGCGTTATGATACTGACGGGCGGGCCCGGAACCGGAAAGACCACGGTAGTAAAGGCGCTGATTTCTATTTTTTCAAGTCTCGGTATGCGCTTTGCGCTTTGCGCACCTACGGGTAGGGCGGCGAAAAGAATGAGTGAGACTACCAGCCACGAGGCAAAGACAGTCCACCGCCTTTTAGAGATGGACCGTAACGGAATAAATGACAGGTGCTATCGCAGGAACGCGTCAAATCCTCTTGATGAGAGGGTTATAATCGTAGACGAGGCGTCAATGCTTGACCTTGCGCTTTTTGAGGCTTTGCTTAAGGCATTGAAAACGAACTCGCATCTTATACTCATAGGTGACAACGACCAGCTTCCGAGCGTCGGAGAGGGTAACGTTTTTTCAGATTTAATTGAAAGCGGCAAAATAAAAACCGTAAGATTGACCAAGATATTCCGTCAGGCGGAAAAGAGCTTGATAGTAACGAATGCACACAGAATCAACTCGGGAGAAGCGCCGATACTGTCGGCGACCGATAACGATTTCTTTTTTGTGAGGCGCGAGAATGAAAAGGAGATTGCCTCGACTGTTGCGGATCTCGTTATGAACCGACTTCCCAGAACCTATGGCTCGTTCGTTCGCGAGCAGATACAAATTATCACTCCGTCAAAGAAGGGCTTTGGGGGAGTTGAGGTGCTGAACGCGGAGCTGCAGGCGCGCCTTAATCCGAGCGCGAAATTTAAAAAAGAGAAGAGCGCGCACGGCGTGGTGTTCAGGGAAGGCGATAAGGTTATGCAGGTTGTTAATAACTACGATCTCGAATGGAAGAAGGATGAGAGCGTAGGCTACGGAATTTTCAACGGCGACGTTGGAAAAATTGAGAGCATTAACAATATGAGCTCGAGTTTCACCGTAAGGTTTGACGACAGAATCGTTGAATATCCGTTTGAGAATCTTTCCGAGCTTGAGCTTGCGTATGCTATCACCGTGCACAAAAGTCAAGGAAGTGAATATCCGATAGTTATAATTCCCGTATACAACTGTCCGCCGATGCTTATGACTCGGAATTTATTGTATACTGCCATAACACGGGCAAAGAATATGGTGGTGCTGGTAGGTAAAAGCGACGTTCCGCAGAGAATGGTGTTAAATAACAGGGAAATTCTCAGATACAGCACGTTAAAGGACAGGCTGGCTGAGTATTAAAGAAAAGTGAACGCAAAAATTATATTATTTTACTCTTGAAATTTTAAGAGTAATGTTGTATAATAAAATAGACTCAATAGTTTTTATCGGAAGGAGGCAGGCATGATAACCAAGATTGGACTGGATCTCGGATATGCTAATATCACGATCAGTAACATCAGCGGCGACGTTTTCAGAGAAAGCGCGGTAGCTCTTATAGACAAGACTGCACGCCGCACGCTCTACATAGGCGATGATACCGCCAAGGCGGAGCCGAGCGAATCTCTTATGCTCGTCAGACCCTTTAAAAACGGTCTGCTGTACTCCTCGGAACTCACGCGAGATATAATCAGAAGGGAAATACACAGTATAAAGGCCAAGGACAAAATAAGATGCGTTATCGCGCTGCCGTCCGACCTTGTTGCAAAGCAGGAGCTTGAGGTTTTTAAGATGCTGGGCGACGCAGGCGTTTCCGAAAGCTACTGTGTAAATCCGGCTATGGCGGCGCTTGTGGGTGCCGGCTATTCACCGAGTGTCAGCGCGGTTTCCGTCAACTTCGGTGCCTCACATACGGAAATTGCCGTTATACATAAGGGAGAGGTGCTTATCACCGTCAGAGAGAAAATAGGCGGTGAGGATTTTGATAAAGCGGTAAAGCAATATATATACGAGCAGGGCGGAATGACAGTCTCTCTTTTGATTGCAAGAACCATCAAGGAGCGCCTTGGCGCACTCTGGCAGGGCAAACCTGAGGAGAGCCTTGAGATAGAGGGTATTCTTGCACTTACGGGAAATAAGGTGTCGATGTCGATTTCCAGCGAGGATATCGTAGGAGTGTTCGAGCAGCCTTTGCAAAAATTCCTTTCCGCGGTCGCTAATACTATTGCAAAAATTCCCGGTGAGATTGCAGGTGACGTTTTAAAAACGGGCATTGTTCTTACGGGCGGCGCCGCTGATATTTACGGACTTGAGGTGATGATGGAAAGGGTACTTGATATCCCTGTCTCAAAGCCTTATTCTCCTATTGACAGTGTAGCTAAGGGGCTTGCGCGTATAAACACCTTTATTCCGATAAGGTACAAGGATGAGCGCAATATAACTCAGCAAATCGTCAAGCTGTATGAAACAAAAAAATTCTAAGTAATAATGGG